>NZ_JBXSQJ010000001.1:181460-238947 GCF_057063585.1 Gilliamella sp. X-60
AGCTACCTGTCGCGCTGGCATTTCCATCACCATCGGTATCTCCCCAATAATTATAGGGTTCAGCAATTAAATTATTCAGTTCAATTCGAGGATAATGACTATTACCCACTAATGGCACTAATGTTTGAATATCAGCAAAGGTTTTGGCTTCGCTGGGTAATGTTATGGGAGTGTTAAAGCTTGAATTATCTATCTTTGCATTAGGATATAAATCAGTATTTGCACCCGGAGCAATATACAAGCTGCCATCTGGGAATTTTATACCGAGCAAACCTTCGTCACTCATTGCCTTGGTTACACCACCATCCATACTTAAATAAGGTGCACTCCCCTGTATAATGTTAGTGGTCGTTGCCGATAGCGCAATAGCTTTTGTTGAGACCATTAAGCCCAATAATGCTGTTGATGTTCGTTTTGTTAATTGTTCAAAAGATGTGACTTTTCGTTCCATCATTACTATTACCCATTTCCATATATAAGCCTTATTCAGCTTAATTTATTTTTATGTAATCAAATTAATTTGCCAGATAAATTTTGATAGTTTACCCACCTTTTTTATGAATAGTCCTGTAAAAATCATGCTATAAACACCTGAAATATACAAAGGGCACTACATCACGAAAGGAGCAAAGTAAATTATAAACAAAAATTAACATTGCTTGAAAGCAAAAAAACACGTTTTGTTAAGATTTATTAAGATGAAAGTTAAATGTGATAACTATCGCATAAGCCAAAATTTACGAAACCTATTTTTGCTTAAATAAACAGGATTGCAGAAAATATGAAACGCACTTTAATGGCGGTATAGCATAATCAGCAAATATCCGAATTTTAAAAAATTAAATAAAACAAAAAGTTAAGCAATTTAAGTAAAAACATCTTATGAGTTTTAAGTGGATTATTTAATGATAAAGTGTAAACAACATAGTGCTTTCCTAAAGATAAAAATATAATTATTATGCAGATTAAATTCTTAACCAACCTCAAAAATAGTTAAATTTCTATGAAAAAATCGACTTTATTTATGTTTCGTTGGTCTTTACTTTAATAACTTTAATGCCTTTTTGGGTCAGTGCATCATAATATTTATTATCTAAATTATCATCAGTAATGATCGTATCGACAGCACTTAAATCACAAACAACATTGGGGCTACGGCGACCAAATTTTGAGGAGTCAACTAATAAAATTAACTTAGCAGCAGCTTTGCTCATAGCTACACTGCCATGATAACTTTCGTTAAAAGTTGTCACGCCACCGATCAAATCCACCCCATCAGCGCCCATAAATAGCTTATCGAAAGTATAAGATTCAAATGCCGCGATGGCTAAAGCGTTATTACTATGGAAGGAGGCCGATTTTCGACGAAACGTTCCTCCCGTTAAAATAATCGTTTGATCATTATCATTAGCAACCAGCTCATTGACCATATGCAAACTATTGGTCATAATCGTTAAATTATTAAACCTTGCTAACATGGGGATCATTTGCGCAACCGTGCTTCCTGCATCAAAAATAATTGAGTCGCCCTCATGAATTAGTTTAGCGGCTTCTTCTGCTATGGCTTTTTTTTGTGCCGTGTTAATATAAGTTTTATGATCTATGGCTCTATCGCCAACCTCTCGATTTAGCATTGCTCCGCCGTATGTACGCAAAACTAAACCACTTTCATGCAGTTGGGTGAGATCTTTACGAATGGTTGTCCCTGTTGTTTTAAAATGCTCGGCCAACTCTTCTACGCTGATTTGCCCATTTTTTTGTAGATATTCCAGAATCGCTGTTTGTCGTTGCTTCACTTTCACAATTAAATCCCATTACCATTATCGGCGCGCATCATACGTAAAATCACTTTAAAATATATTATTTCACAATAAAAGGGAATATTTTTCAAAATAAAAGTTAATTATTTTTTATTTGTGGTTAACGCTACAGTCAATGCACTTTGACTAACAGGATCATTTGGGAAAATATTTGCAGGAATAATATCAGCGATAGATAAACCATGTAATTGAGCAATGGGTTTTGGTAAAGCAAACACAGTGATGCCTTTCATTAATACTGAATCGATAACAATTTGGTGTTCATCTAATGAAATAGCAATTAATACTCTTGGTCTAAATCGCTTTGTTTGGCTACGGCCAACCCCTAAATAAGCCCCTTTTTTCATCGCTAAAAAAGCTTGATTAAAACGACGAATCTGATGCCAACTAAATATGATTTGAATACACCAAGCAATAAGTGCGATAACAATTAAAGAGGTGGTCATATTCATATAGGCACTCCATGTTAAGTTTAATAAGATTAAAAGTGCGAAAATTTTTTACAAAATTTTCGCATCCTATGTGTTATCTAGAACATCACTTGTCCACCAGTAATGTTGATTGATTGCCCAGTACAATAAGAAGCTTTATCACTTGCATAAAATAGCAATACATTAAGTACATCTTGGTAATCGCAACCACGCTTGAGTGGTACTTTATCAATATAGACTTGTTCAACTTGACTTTCTGGGATACCCAGTTTCTTTGCATATTGAGGTAATAATGATTGGAACATGGGTGATTTAAGCAAATTACCCAGCATCAATGAGTTAACGGTAATACCATGATCGGCAAGATCTAAAGCTAAAGATTGTGTTAACCCGACCCCACCAAATTTGGCGGCACTGTATCCTGAATTATGTTTACTGCCCACTTTCCCTGATTTTGAATTAATTTGAATAATTCGACCTTGCGTATTGTATTTGATCATTAATTTGGCAAATTCACGTGCACATAAAAAATAACCAGTGAGGTTAACATTAACAGATAACTGAAAATCATTCAATGCAAAATGGGTAATAGGTGCTGCTTTTGCAACGCCTGCGCTATACACCATTAAATCAACACGTTTAAACACATTATCAACATCTTGCGCTAATTGCAGCACACTTTCTTCATTTGTAGCATCAACACCAAATCCTTTTGCCGTCCCCTCACCATGCTTTTGATTAATTGCGTCGGCGACTTTATTGGCATTGTCCATATTCAAATCAGCAACAACAACATGATAGCCCGCATCAGCAATACCATTACATAAGAATTCTCCTAGGGTTTGTCCCCCACCAATAATGACTGCAACTTGTTTCATTTTTATATTCCTCATCGATTTAAAATTTTAATTTCATCACCAACTGAAAGCTGAGTTGGGCATTGCCCCTCTAGGTGAACAGTTCCAGGTAGCTCTGCCTCACAGTTACCATCAAACTTTAATGTGATGTGCCCTAATTCACGAAAATTAGCATTAGCAACTTCACCAACCGAAGTGATGAGATAACTTTGATTACCTAATTGAAGTGCTTGTCCTACTTGTAGTTCTAGCTGAAAATCATCATGGCTATGAACAAAACAGTAATCTGCTAAGTCTGATGGCGCACCATCCTTAAATAGGATTAACATGCCATCGGCTAAAGCTTCTTGGGCAAACTCTCCAATAGAATTAATTTGTGATTGATAGATAGTCTTTGACATCATTTACCCCTCTTAACAATTTGAAATGGTTACTGATATATAAATAGTGAAACAGCCCAAGCAATTAATACCGTTGGCGCACCAGTTAAAAAGCGACCAACAAGCACGGAGGGAACACCGACACGTACTGTGTCTTGTTTCGCTTCAGCAAGCGATAAACCAACAGGAATAAAGTCACATGCGGCTTGCGCATTAATTGCAAACAATGCTGGCAATGCTAAATGGGGAGGAATATTACCAAGACCAATTTGCACCCCAACTAGCGTTCCAATTACTTGCGCAATAACCGCACCTGGCCCTAAAAATGGTGAAAGTAATGGGAAAGAGCAGATTAAGGCTAAAATGATAAGTCCAATTGGGTTATTTGCTAGCGGAACTAAACCATGAGCAATAAAGTTACCCAAGCCTGATGCAATAATAATTCCAATAATTGCAGATACAAACGCCATAAAAGGAAGTATTGTTTTAAGTACCGTATCAATAGTGTCACGGCCAGCTTGGAAAAAAACGGCAACCCCAGATCCCATACCAATACCAATTTTTGCTAGTAATCCGTCACTTTGTTCAGTAATTTTTTTACTGCTGTCATAATCTTTAAATTCAGACGATTTATTATTGGTTTGCAGTTCTTTGACTACTGATGGATTTTCGCTTACTAAATCACCTTCTTTTTCTATCAACTTAATATTGTGGGGTTTTACCGCTGAAACATAGATATCCTCAACGATATATTGAGCAAGTGGACCTGATTTACCCGTTGCGTGAATATTGATAGTTGGAACACGATTTTTAGGATAGATACCACAACGTAACGTGCCACCACAGTCAATCACAGCCACACCAATTTCATCTTTAGGTGGTTCACCTTCTTTAAAGCCATCAATTGCCTCCCACCCTGTTAACTCGACTAATATGTCAACGATAGCAGGTTTTGTTCCTGCAGCGATATAAACAATCTTTTTACCTTCAATCACAGGAAGCTCTAATGGACCGCCCCAACCTGCTTCACCTTTTTCAATTCGAATAAATTTAATCATTTTGATATTCCTTATGATTATTTATAAATGAACTTTTCTTTCTAATTTAATCCCCATTTTTCTTTCAAAAATGGCGGTACAAAAGTCAGTAATCCAACCTCTAAAAAAGTTTGTCACTAAACCAACAAGAAAATAGCTCACAGCAAGAGGGCCGAGTGGCAGACCTAATTTAGTTAAACCAGCTGCAATCCCTAAATAAACAAATAGTTCACCTGGATTAACATGTGGGAATAATCCATTCATTGAATGGCAACTATAAGAAGATGCAGCGTAGTAGCTTGGCTTATAAAACTCTGGCATAAAACGACCTAAGCTTAATGTCATTGGATTACAAAAAACAAAAGTGCCTATTAATGGCAATAAAAGATATCGAGAGATAGGATTGCCGGCGCATGCTTGAGCTAAACGCTCGATACGCTCTTGCCCAATAAATTTAATTACCGCATTCATTACAACAAGCAGTGAAATTAATAATGGTAAAATTCCCGTTACCATACCAACAAATACTTTACCTCCTTCTTGGAATAAACCAATAAACCATTCAGCTCCAAATGAAATAGCATCAATCATATTTCCTCCTATTTTCGTTAAATTTCGAGCAGATAATATCAACTAAGAAATGCAAAAACTTTTAACTAGATCACAATCTGAAATATTTTCTTTTATTTTGAAAGAAAATATTTCAAAAAGATTAATAAATAAAAAGAAATGAAAAAAAGAATCATAGGTTACTGAAATAGCAATGATAGTAAAAAATTAACTTTTTTTATTGGACATTAACATTAAGTTGGCGTAATTTTGTCAATACGGGTATTTATTATTCAATTTAAAGGAGAATATATCATGGCTAAAAGTACGACTTCTGCTAAAAAACTACAACAAGCAGCGATTTTGTTTCCAACTGATTTAGGTCAACAGGCATCAAAAGATATTTCTGGAGCAATGAATTCTGTTTTAGCAGATGTATTTGCTTTATATTTAAAAACCAAAAACTTCCACTGGCATGTGAGTGGCCCTCATTTCCGTGATTACCACTTAATGTTAGATGATCATGGTGATGAGTTATTTGCAATGACCGATCCAATTGCTGAACGTGTCCGTAAATTAGGTGGTACAACACTACGTTCAATTGGCCATATCGCTAAATTACAAAGTATTTCTGATAATAATGCTGATTTTGTTGAACCATCAGATATGCTTGCCGAACTTTGCCAAGATAACGTGAGACTAACAGAACGCATGCGTGTAGCCCATGATATCTGTGATAAATATAATGATACTGCTACTGCAAGCTTAATCGAAGAGTGGATAGATCAAACTGAGCAGCGTGCATGGTTCTTATTTGAAGCCGGCCGAAAAGTCGACTCATCAGGACATTAATAAATAATTATTAATGACAATAATAAGAGGCATATTCAATGCCTCTTATTAAAACTACGTGGAGATTTAAGATGAGTAAAAAAATTGCTGTATTAGTAGGGAGTTTACGTAAAGACTCTTATAACTTAAAAGTGGCAAAAGTTTTTCAGAAAATTGCACCACCATCACTTTCGTTACAAATTATCCAAATTGGCGATTTACCTTTATATAATGAAGATATTGATACTGATACCCCGCCTGCCTCTTATACTCGTTTCCGTCAAGAAGTAGCAGAATGTCAAGGTGCTATTTTTGTAACGCCTGAATATAATCGTGGCTTGCCAGCGGTTATCAAAAATGCAATAGATGTGGGCTCTCGCCCTTATGGTAAAAGTATTTGGTCAAAAAAACCGGCTGCAATTATTTCGGTTTCGCCTGGTGCGATTGGTGGATTTGGAGCAAATCATCAATTACGACAATCTTTAGTCTTTTTAGATATGCCAACATTACAACAACCAGAAGCTTATTTTGGCGGTGTAAGTACTGCCTTTGATGAACAAGGCAATATTACCGAAAAAAGCAAAGAATTTTTATCATTATTTATTAATACTTATGCTACTTGGGTTGAAAAATTCAGTTAATTGATATAAATTTTGCTATTCGCAGCCAAGCTTTTTTGGCTGTTTGATTTATTGATAAGTCTATTTAAATTCCTCAGTAATGATATTATCTATTCCGAAAAGTGAGCAAGAGCTATTAAATCGTGCACAGTTAGTTGCTGGATACTCTTTTGGTGAAATAGCACAATACTTAAACATCACTATACCCGCTAACTTAAACAAACAAAAAGGTTGGGTAGGTAACCTTATTGAAATGTTTTTAGGTGCAAATGCAGGTAGTAAAGCTGAGCAAGATTTTGCTAATCTTGGTATAGAGCTAAAAACGATTCCGGTTGATAAGCACGGTAAACCATTAGAAACCACCTTTGTCAGTGTCACGCCATTAATGGCTAATCATGGTGTTATTTGGGAAACAAGCCATGTTAAATACAAGCTTGCCAAAGTACTTTGGATCCCAATAGAGGGAGAAAGAACAATTCCACTTTCACATCGAAAAGTGGGGAAACCTATTTTATGGACACCAACCCAAGAACAAGAACAACAGCTAAAACAGGACTGGGAAGAGTTAATGGATATGATAGCGCTAGGGCATGTTGAAAAAATTACGGCTCGATATGGCACTTATTTACAAATTAGACCTAAAGCAGCCAATGGGCAATCTTTAACCGAAGCAATTGGTGAAAATGGGCAAATTATTTTAACCCGCCCTAGAGGATTTTATTTAAAAAAAACGTTTACGATGCAAATTTTGCAAGCTTCAATGTGCGGTACTGACCAAGGCAGATAAACTATGGGCAGATTAACTTTAAATAATTTAATCTGTTAATATTGCATCAGTGAGGTTATTGTTGGCTTAAGTTGTTGTATTAGCTATTATCAAGCTGGATTATTCGGATGATTGTTGCAACACTGAGCACAATAACTGACATGCCTTTATGCTGTGATCTTCAGAAAGCTCGCTTCAATAGCATGACACTAATGAAATATAAGGCACTAAAACGCGTAGCGTCATTTTCTTTGTCGTGTTTTATACTCATGGTGGGAATAAAGATAATAAATATCTTGGCGTCATTCAGTTTTGCTATCAAGCAACTATTGCTTATCACTTAGACATCATTTTGATCCTTTATTAAAAAAGGAACAATGATTTGTTCCTTTTGTTAAAAAGTTTCAGGAAAGTATACGTTTGAGTATAAAATTATAATGTAAAATCACTTAAATCATCTTCATTTATTTCAGAATCAATTTGCCCAACTAAATAAGAGCTCATTTCGGCTTCTTGCGGGGCAACTTGAACATTATCTGACACTAACCAGTTATTGATCCAAGGAATTGGATTGGACTTGACTTCAAAGGGTAATTTTAGCCCGACTGCTTGCATACGAATATTAGTAATATACTCGACATATTGGCATAATATATCTTTATTTAAACCAATCATTGAACCGCCTTCAAACAGATATTCAGCCCACTCTTTTTCTTGATTGGCGGCTTGTAAAAATAGATCATAACAATCTTGTTCACACTCTTTGGCAATATCGGCCATTTCAGGATCGTCTTCACCACTACGAAGTGTGTTTATCATAAACTGTGTACCGGTTAAATGTAGTGCTTCATCGCGCGCAATTAGTTTAATAATTTTTGCGTTACCTTCCATTAGTTCTCGTTCAGCAAAGGCAAATGAGCAGGCAAAACTGACATAAAAGCGAATGGCCTCAAGCGCATTGACACTCATTAAGCATAGATAAAGTTTCTTTTTGAGTTCACGTAAATTAATGGAAACAGTGCGATTATTGATGTCGTGCTTACCTTCGCCAAATAAATTATAGTAACTTGCATAGCTAATAAGGTCATCGTAGTAACCTGCAATGTCGCCAGCACGTTTTTGAATTTCTTTATTGGTTACAATATCATCAAAAACGACTGATGGGTCATTAACAATATTACGAATGATATGAGTATAAGAACGTGAGTGAATGGTTTCGGAAAACGACCAAGTTTCTACCCAGGTTTCGAGTTCCGGAATTGATATCAAGGGTAGTAATGCAACATTGGGACTACGTCCTTGAATTGAATCGAGTAATGTTTGATATTTTAAATTACTAATAAAAATATGTTTTTCGTGTTCAGGAAGGTGTGAGTAATCAATACGATCTTGTGATATATCGACTTCTTCTGGTCGCCAGAAAAAGGACAGCTGTTTTTCAATTAATTTTTCAAACATCTCATATTTTTGCTGATCATAACGAGCAACATTTACCGATTGTCCAAGAAACATCGGCTCTTTGAGTTGATCATTATGCACATGCGAGAAAGTACTGTAATTCATACTCATAAAAGAACTCCTACTAATTTATCGTTGTTTTTACCGCTACCTTCCGACAGTGTAAAAGTTAAATTAAATGGGGGAAATGGTTTGTTGCCCCCATATAAACTGAGTTTTAGCGTGTAGCTATTATTTCGTTTTCACAATGGCTAAATCTTACAAGCGCCACCTTCGCAACCATCATCGTTTTTAGTCAGTGCTATATCACCCTGAATATCTTCAGCACCATCGCGGGTATTGTGATAATAAAGTGTTTTTACGCCAAACTTATAAGCAGTTAATAAATCAGCCAATAATTGTTTCATTGGAACTTTATCATTTGGGAATTTAGTCGGATCATAATTGGTATTAGCCGAAATTGATTGGTCAATAAATTTTTGCATAATTCCCACTAAGTGCAAATACCCCGTATTATTAGGAATTTGCCAAAGTAGCTCATAGAAATTTTTTAGCCGATTATAATCTGGCACAACTTGCTTTAAGATACCATCTTTCGAAGCTTTAACACTAATAAACCCTCGTGGTGGTTCTATGCCGTTTGTTGCATTGGATATTTGTGAAGATGTTTCTGATGGCATTAATGCCGATAAAGTTGAATTACGCAGCCCATACGCTTTGATAGATTCTCGTAATGATTCCCAATCATAATGTAAAGGCTCTTTTGTAATAGTATCTAAATCTTTTTTGTAAGTATCGATTGGTAAAATGCCTTGAGCATAAGTTGTTTCGTTAAATAGTGGGCATGCACCCTTTTCTTTAGCAAGATTATTAGAGGCTTTTAACAAGTAATATTGCATGGCTTCAAAAGTACGATGCGTTAAATTGTTAGCACTACCATCAGAATATTTAACGCCATTTTTTGCTAAATAATAAGCATAGTTAATGACGCCAACGCCTAATGTGCGACGATTGATTGAAGAGTTTCGAGCTGCAGGAACTGGATAATTTTGGTAATTGAGTAGTGAATCAAGTGCACGTACAGTTAAGTCAGCAAGCTCTTCAAAATCATCTAATGATTCGATTTTGCCAAGGTTAAAGGCCGACAACGTACAAAGTGCAATTTCCCCGTTTTCATCATTGACATTATTAAGTGGCTTGGTAGGTAGCGCAATTTCCATGCATAAATTAGATTGATGAACAGGCGCCAATTGAGCATTAAATGGACTGTGGGTGTTACAGTGATCGACATTTTGGATATAAATACGCCCCGTTGATGCGCGTTCTTGCATTAATAATGCAAAAAGTTCAACCGCTTTAACCACGCGTTTGCGAATATTAACATCTTGCTCATATTGCTGATAAAGCGTTTCAAATTTATCTTGATCAGCAAAAAAAGCCTCATAAAGTCCGGGTACATCTGATGGGCTAAATAGGGTAATATTTTCGTTTTTGATTAACCGTTGATACATTAATTTGTTGATTTGTACCCCATAATCGAGATGACGAACACGGTTTTCTTCAACCCCACGGTTGTTGCGTAAAACTAATAAACTTTCGACTTCTAAATGCCAAAGAGGATAAAAAACGGTTGCAGCGCCACCTCGAACACCACCTTGCGAACAAGATTTAACAGCTGTTTGGAAGTATTTATAAAATGGAATACAGCCAGTATGGAAAGCTTCACCATCACGAATTGAGCTGCCTAAAGCACGAATTTTCCCCGCATTGATGCCAATTCCGGCGCGTTGCGATACATATTTTACAATCGCACTTGCTGTTGCATTGATTGAATCTAAGCTATCATCACACTCAATTAATACACAAGAACTAAATTGGCGAGTAGGCGTACGAACACCGGCCATAATAGGAGTTGGCAATGAAATTTTAAAGGTAGAAACAGCATCATAAAAACGTTTAATATAGTTAAGGCGTGTTTCTTTAGGATAGTTAGCAAATAAACAAGCTGCGACTAAAACATATAAAAACTGTGCGCTTTCATAAATCTCGCCAGTAACACGATTTTGTACTAAATACTTCCCTTCAAGTTGTTTGACCGCAGCATATGAAAACGACATATCTCGCCAATGGTCGATCATTTTGTCCATTTGATCAAACTCTTCTTGGGTATAATCTTCAAGTAAATGTTTATCGTAACGTTCACTGTCGACCAATTTTTTAACATGTTCGTATAGTGATGGAGGCGTAAATTGGTTATATGCTTTTTTACGTAAATGAAAAATGGCCAAACGCGCTGCTAAATATTGATAATCAGGGGCTTCTTGTGAAATAAGGTCGGCAGCCGCACGGATTATTGTTTCATGAATATCCGATGTGCGAATACCGTCATAAAATTGAATATGTGAACGCAATTCAACTTGAGAAACGGAAACATTTTCTAAGCCCTCAGCGGCCCACGCAATAACACGGTGAATTTTATCAAGGTTGATTGGCTCTTTTTTTCCATCTCGTTTTGTTACTAATATTGATTTATTCATTCTTCCTATCGACTCAAATTGTAAAATTTATTGTTAGCTATAATAATTGATAATTATCAAAATATACAATATATAGTACCTATTAATTAATTTATTACTATATATAGTGTGTTTATTAATCAGGGATGTTAATTTATTAACTAAAATCAAGGATTATTTGTAGGAAAATATTGAGTTGCTTAACAATACCCCTCTAAAAACTCATAAGGCGTTTTTACCATAATTGTGCAATGCGGTTAACCCTATTATAAAAGAGAATAAATTGCTTAAACTTTTATTTTTATCCTTTGAATCCTAACTAATGCTTATCCAACGTTTTAATAAATAGAGACTGTAATTCTCAATGGATCACGAAACGGTATAGACTCCTGAATATTTTTTACAAAAATATAACCTAAAAAGTGAACAGCTGAGTGAATGGCATACCTGTTTTAGTATTTTATATTCAAGTTTTTTTGACGTTAATCTGCTGGTTTTATAACGTTCCTTGTTGCTGGTTAACGATTTGATTTGTTTGGCTTAGACGATAATAAGCGTTTTACGGTTATTTATTACCGAAGTATCTAAACTTTGTGCAAACAAGGCGGCATTGCTCATGAATCAATAAAAACCAATAAGTAAAAAAATATTAATAGAATTATGAAGATAAATATCTACACATTATTAATGTAGATACTTTGGAGAAGCTTAACTAAAAGTTTTACTTAATAGCAGTACAGACACCGTTTTTTTGTTCATTATCATTTCGACAGTGATATATAGCATTGTAAGTGTGTAAATCACAATATTCTTTTTTTGTGGTATCATATAACCAAAGACGTTTATAAGTATTATTTTGGTTAGTAGCCGCTGCCCAAGAATTTGGATAAGCAGTTTGATTTGGATCGCCCCATTCACCTAATAATGTACCTATTTCCCGAGTGTATCTTGCTGAGTTACCCATTGGCGCATTACTTACTTCATCGGCATAACTTATACGATAATGCCCATCAAGTTTTTTGCAACCTAAAACGATTTCTTCTGCATTACCTCTATTGGCTCTGGGTTGACCAAGTAAGCTTTTATCCCAACCACTAAACCATTTAGTAATGGTGAATGGGTATTGAATAATACTGCCTGTAATTTTATTTTTTCCTTGAATAATAACTGTATATCCATTATTTGAACCCATAACAAGCTGCCAAGCTGTGCCGGCATTCATTGCTTGTGCGGTATTAAACATCACAGTAACGATATCGGCATTGCTAGAAATAGTGACAAGTTCATTACCCTGTACAACTTTCCAAATATAATGTTGAGCAAACCCTTTTTTAGCTAATAAAAGATCAAACCGAGCCCCATAAAAAGCCGTTGTTGGGAAGTTTTCATTGGTATTAACATTAGATTGAGTTAAGAATCCATAGTTTTTGTTCCATTGATCTTTTGCACTTGTTTTTGCTTGTGTCGGCGTAAGCTCAGGTTTTGCATAACAAATGCCTGAGTCTTGTAATACAGTATAAATTTTAGATGGGTGCGTGACGATATTTTCATTGGGATATTCGTTAGAATTGGGAATGCCATATTTTGATAATAATATTAAATCAGCAGATATTTTTATTTTATAAGGCCCTAATTGCCCTTTTTGTGCTAATGAGCAAAAAGTTTCATTATCTGCTGGCATAAATTCGACTAATTGGTTTGATGAATTTGTATAATACCAAATCATTTCTGCTTTTTGTTTTGTGCCAAGCGAATCTAACTCATCACCCTCAAGATCAACGTATTGCTCATCATTAGGTTGTTTTAAAGTGGCTATTTTAATATGGTTTTTAAACGGATAAGCAGTAGAAAATGGAGCACGGCTCACTTCATCGCCATAATAATTTTTTTCATCAATAGCTAAGCCAAAAAGATTTAAGTCATCAATATGTTTTTCAACAGTGATAGATAATTTGGGTTTAGTTCCTTCAATCATATTGGAGGTTTGTGTTGATAAAACGGCATAACTTGTTGTAAAGTGCAATAAGGATATTGTACATGTGATTGTTTTAACATATTTTTTAGCTATATTCATTATTATTCCATTATTTATTATCTTTATTTAAAAACAATCATTGTGACTTTAATCAAGATTTTTGATTTAGAATTTAGATAGAAGTTTGTCTAGCATAGGCGCTTTATTTGATATAAACAAATCATTTAATTTGATCAATTTCCATATGGACAATTAATCATATATATCAATGACACTTAATTTGATCGGTTAAAACTTTTTTTGTTGGGAATTAATATTAAGATAAAAAGTGTTAATTTTTTTAATTAACACTTTTTAATCATTAGGAAATCCAAAAATGATTAAGATGCCTCTTAATTTTAGAAAATTCTTTTTATACTTAGAACAATAAGAATTGTTCATTTTTTGGCGATGTTCTTTTATACTTGAAATCAATATTATACTACTCAGTCACAAAGTAACATAACTTTTTTGCTGAAGTATCCTCTACAAGATGACACTATTTATAACGACGCCGATTAATATCATATGTCGACAAAGCGCTATATACTATCGAGTAAATGTTCTAGAATATTAAATTAATAGTATTTATTTAATAGCAATACAGACAGCATTTTTACCCTCTTTTTCTGTCCGGCAATGATACTTAGCGTTATAAGGATGTAAGTCGCAATAGCTTTGCATAACTGTATCATATACCCAGACTCGTTGATAAGTACGATTTTGCTGCTTTTTACCAGTAATTTTTGCCGCCCAAGAATTCGGGTAAGCCTCTTGAGAAGTATATCCCCATTCACCTAATAATGTGCCTATCTCTCGAGTGAAAATTACAGAATCTTGTTTACCAAGTACTGCATTACTTACTTCATTTGCATAACCTATACGATAATGACCATCTAATGATCTGCATCCTGCAATAATATCTTCTATACTTCCTTTGCTAGCTTGAGGTAAACCAATCATTTTTTTATCCCAATCAGTAAACCATTTAGTAATGGCGAATGAGTATTGAATAATATTGCCTGTGTTTTTATTTTTTCCTTGAATGATAACAGTATATCCATTTTCAGACTTGATAACATTTCGCCAAGCAATACCTGTGTCCATTGCTTGACGAGTATTAAATTTGACAGTGACTACATCGGAATTATTAGAAATAGTGACAAGTTCACTCCCTTTCACGAGAGTCCAATCATAATTCTTAGCAAGCCCAGGTCTAGCTAATAAAAGGTCAAATTTAGCACCATAAAAAGCCGTTGTTGGAAAATTTTTACTTGGGTCAACTGTAGATTGAACTAAAAACCCTTTGTTTTCAACCCATTGATTTGCTTTACTTGCCGTTGCCTCTACAGGCTCTAGCTCTGGTCTTGCGTAACAGATTCCTGAATCAGAAATTATTGTATAAGTCATCGATGGTTGTTTGGTAACTCTCTCATTTGGGTATTGATTAGTAAACGGAATACCATACTTAGAAGTTAAAATTAAATCACTTGATATTTTTATCTTATATGGACCAAATTTTCCTTCTTTTGCTAAAGAACAAAAGGTATCGAAGTTTTTCGGTATAAATTCCACCAATTGATTTTTATCATTTGTATAATACCAAACCATTTTCGGTGATGTTTGTGTAACAAGATACCCTAATTCATCACCGTCAATATCTAAATATTGTTCTGTATTAGGTTGTTGAATTGGCGCTATTTTAATTTGATTTTTAAACGGATAAGCCGGTGATATGGGAATTTGAGCGATCTCGTTGCCATAATAATTTTTGCCACCAACGTTAAGTCCAAATAACGATAATTCTTCTATATGTTGCTCAATAATCGGTGATAATAATGGCGCTGTTCCTTGAATTTCTTTAGTGGTTTTGGCTGTTAGGTTTGCGTAACTCATTGTACTAAAAATGAATGGGCTTAGCCCAGTTACAATTCTATTTAAATTTTTTTGGGTTATAATTTTACTCATACTACTCTTTTCTACTTAATATTATTTTGTTTCTACTTAAAATTATTCATTACATATCACCTTAAATTTTTATTTAAAATTTGCGTTTGATAAAATGAAAAAATTAACCTAAACAGTATATATGAATTGATTATTGCAAAAATAATAGTTATTTTCTATTAAATAATTAGTTAAGATCTTTTGAAAATTTTTACAAATATTTATCAATACATGTATTAGAGATATTAAATATTCAAGAAAAGGTGGTGCAATAGATGAAAGGAGATAAACCCAAACACACCACAAAATTAGCTATTTTTTTTAGATTTGTAACGCTGAACTGAGCTAATGCTGTTTTGTTCATCTATCCATGCTAACTTATCAGCATAATTCTTTTCAGCACCACGTGTTGTAGGGTGGTAGTATTTTGTATTGGCCATTTCTGGTGGAAAGTAATTTTCTCCAGCAGCAAAAGCATTAGGCTCATTATGAGCATAACGATATTCCGCTCCATACCCTAAATTTTTCATTAAGTTAGTTGGTGCATTACGTAAATGTTCGGGTACATCGTAATCTGATTTAGATTGGGCATCACTCATTGCTTGCTTAAACGCAAGATAAACGGCATTACTTTTTGGTGCACAGGCCAAATAGACAATCGCTTGTGCAATTGCGCGTTCACCTTCGGCAGGACCTACGCGCGTAAAGCAGTCCCATGCAGCAAGCGCTACTTGCATGGCTCTTGGGTCAGCATTGCCAACATCTTCTGAGGCTATCGCTAATAATCGACGTGCAACATAGAGCGGATCACCACCAGCTGAAATAATCCTTGCATACCAATAAAGTGCGGCATCGGGTGCTGAACCCCGAATCGATTTGTGGACTGCTGAAATTAAATCGTAAAAACGGTCTCCTTGATTATCAAACCTAGCGCTGCGTTCCCCCATTACCTCTTTGAGTAATTCTGGTGTAAGCGCATGACCATCAGACATATCAACCAATAATTCAAGTGTATTAAGTGCGCGCCTTGCATCCCCTCCTACAAATTCAGCAATCTGTTTTTTGGTTTCTTCGGGCAAAAGAATATCTCGGTTACCGTAACCACGGTCGGGATCATCCATTGCCTGTTGTAAAATTTGTTCAATCTCGTAGTTGGTTAATGATTTTAGCAGATAAACTCGTGCGCGCGATAGTAAGGCGGAATTGAGTTCAAATGATGGGTTTTCGGTCGTAGCGCCAATAAATGTTACGGTACCGTTTTCAACATAGGGTAAAAAAGCATCTTGTTGGCTTTTGTTAAAGCGATGAACTTCGTCAACAAATAAAATAGTGCGAATGCCGGCTTGTTGATTAATTTTAGCGCGCTCAATTGCTTCACGAATGTCTTTTATACCAGATGTAACGGCAGACACTCGTTCAACTTTTGCATTGGCATGATGAGCAATAATTTCAGCTAATGTTGTTTTGCCGGTGCCAGGTGGTCCCCAAAGAATCATTGAGTGCAAATTACCGGCTTCAATGGCTCTAGGCAATGGTTTTCCTTTCCCTAATAAATGGGTTTGCCCTATATATTCTGACAAGGTGCGAGGACGCATTCTTGCCGCTAAAGGCTTAAACTCATCAGTGGTAAATTCAAAAGACATACTCGGCATGGTACACTATATTTAGTTTTTGCAATATGAAATGTATTATATACTCGTTAATCAATAAGTGAAAAAGAAAATAGTTTTCCCCATCAAACGAAACACGGTAATATTTTTCACCAACATTTAGCTTATTAGAATACAGTTATTAGCTAAGAAATAGGCAGACATAAGGATTTATCATGAAGAAATTTTTATTATTGGTAGGATTATTGTTTAGTGCATGGACAGCTTGGGCAGGCGATAAAGAAGTTTTACAACAGCGTCTAGATAAAATTGATGGGTTTTATGCACAGTTTTCGCAAGATGTAAAAACAATCGATAATCAACCCGTTCAACAGGGTAAAGGTGATTTATGGGTGAGTAGGCCTTATTATTTCAATTGGACCATGAACGAGCCAGATGTAACATCAATTATTTCCGATGGAAAAAATATGTGGGTTTATACGCCCGCTGTTGAACAAGTAACTGTAATGGATTTAAAAAAAGCAGTTGATAATCGTTTAATGTTACTTATTACTGATAGTCATAATTCAATATGGAATGCTTATAACGTTACACGTAAGCAAAATTCGTTTACACTAAAAGCCACCGATGGTTCTAATCAAGACTTTATTATTTCGGTTTTACCAACTGGGATGATCTCAAATTTTACGATAATTGAAGAAGATGGACAACGCAGTTTTTATGATTTGTCTCGACAAAAATTAGGTAAAGTATCATTAGACAAGTTCAAGTTTACACCACCAGCTGGTGTGACTATTGACGATCAACGTTAGTTTGTTGTGTTATCGTGAAATGAATCAAAATATAATATATTGGCGTTATTTAGTGTACAAAATAACGCCAATTAGATTGTAAAATTATTTTCCTATCGGTTATATTAAAGCTTAGCCAATTTCAATATTTTGTTTCTTTCTATAAATTTTTCAAACTTTTCTATAGTAACTTATCAATTTAAGAGCTATGTATTATACACAATAGCTTTCCTTATCTATGTTAATTAAATAATTTTGATATTGATCACATTTATCCAATAAACCTTTTAAAGCTAAATTTTTAGCTCTGCATACTCAATTGCAGTGCTTCACTCTTTATAGGATAAATTATGACAAGTGCATTTTATAACAAACCTACTTATTGGTTCGCTTCCTGTTACAGTTTTATGTATTACGCTGCAGGTAGTTTTGTTTTTTCGTTTTATGCCATATGGCTAAGTAAGGAGATTGGCTTAACAGCAAAACAGACTGGTATTATTTATTCATTTAATTACTTTGTCTCGCTCATTATTATGATTGTGTATGGTGTTTATCAAGATAAATTAGTGTTGAAAAAACATCTTATCTGGTTTCAAAGTATTATTATCACATTAGCCGCGCCTGCATTAATTTATATTTATGAACCGCTACTAAAGTATAGTTTTTACATTGGTGTCATCTTTGGTAGTTTCTTTTTAGGCTTTGGTTGGGTTGCAGGGATGGGGTTAATTGACTCTTACTGTGAAAAAATCAGCCGCGCTTTTGGTTTCGAGTTCGGCCAATGCCGCACGTGGGGTTGCATCGCTTATGCAGTAGGAACCTTTATTGCCGGTATTTTAATTAGTCTTAATCCACATCTAAATTTTTGGGCTGCATCGGGTGTAGGTATCTGCTTTATGCTGCTTAATCTCAATTTTAAACCCGATTTAAGTCAATCATCAGAAGCTGTCTTCCAAAAAAAAGACAAGCTAAGTTTTAATGAAATTATATCAGTCTTTACACTGAAAAAATTCTGGATATTTGTTATTTATGTGCTTGGAACTTATAGTCTTTATAATATTTATGATCAACAGTTATTCCCTGTTTATTTTACTCAGCAGTTTGACTATATCAATGATGGTTATCGCTTATATGGCATATTAAATTCTTTTCAAGTTTTTTTAGAAGCGGCGGTCATGTTTTGTGTTCCATTTGTTGTAAATCGTGTGGGAGCAAAAAACGCGTTAATTTTTGCTGCGTTTATTTCAGCTTCTCGTATATTCCTTACTGGACATGTTAATAGTATTGCGATTATTTCTGTCATTAAGCTTATGCACTGCTTAGAAATTTCTACCATTTTAGTCTCGGTATTTAAATATATTGATATTAATTTTAATGCCCGTCTTTCCGCAACTGTCTTTTTAATCGGTTATCAGGTGGCTGGCTCTGTCGGTGTTATTTTGTTTTCCACCCTGGTTGGTGATTTTTACGATACCGCTGGTGCGGCAACCACATTTAATCATCTTGGATTAGTTGTTTTAGGATTTATGATTTTTGCTATTTTCTTCTTAAACGGTGATAAAAAACAGAATATACAACTAAAAAATAGTTAAAGAAAATTACATTTAATAAACGTTAGTAAGGATTCACAATGAACATATATAATTCAGTCACACAATTTCACTTTGAACAAACCAGAACCATTTCACCTGAAAATATGACGGGTGAAAAAGGTCAATCTTGCATGAAAGCGAGCGCTTTAGGGCCAAGTCGTAAAGGGCAAGGTTGCATATCAATACCAGCAGGTCAAACAATCACTATCGCTGAAATTACAGGACCTGCCGAAATTCGTCATATGTGGTTTACCTTAACAGATAGAACACATCGCGGTAGTTTTGTGTTACGTGATGTTGTTATCCGCATTTATTGGGATGATGAACTAGTACCATCAGTCGAAAGCCCTATCGGTGATTTTTTCTGTAATGGTTTTGGCGCAAGATGTGATATTAACTCCATGCCCATTGTGGTCAATCCAACCGGTGGATTTAATAGCTATTTTAGAATGCCATTTAATAGAAAAGCTAGGATTGAAATTCAAAATGAACATGAAGCAGATTTACAGCATTTCTTTTTCACCATTAATTATGCCTTAATGCCAAAACCATTTGAAGCACCGCTTTATTTTCATGCTCAATGGCGCAGACAAAGAGTAACCAATTATGCCGAAGATTATGTATTATTAGATAATATCGAAGGTCATGGCTACTATGTTGGTACTTACTTAGCATTAACAGCATTGGAACGTTACTGGTGGGGAGAAGGAGAATTTAAGTTCTATCTGGATGATGATAGTCAATATCCAACTCAACACTCCACAGGCTCTGAAGACTATTTTGGTGGGGCATGGGCGTTTCACAATCGTGATAGCCAAGGACGTCCGTCAGCTAAATGTTTTCAAACGCTATTTATGGGCTACCCTTATCAGACTAAGCGTGATGCAACGCGCGATTTTTTTCAAACTGGAGATGCGAATCCAGTACACGGTTTTGGTGACGATGCATTGCCTATGCATGGTTTATATCGTTGGCATTTACCTGATCCGATTGCATTTCACAAAAATATCAAGCTTACCTTTCAACAAATTGGTAATGATGATATAAGATTATATGAGCGTTGTGATGATATTGCCAGTGTTGCATATTGGTACCAAAATCCATCGGTTAACTGTAATCCAATATTTCCTAACAAACAGCTGCGCACTCCTCGTTGATATAAAAGGAAATAGTGATATCTATGGCGAGTAATAAATTAAAAATCAATGATATTGCTCGTTTAGCTGGCGTGTCGGCAACGACCGTCAGCCATATTTTTAATAAACGAGATAAAAAATATCGTATTTCACCACAAACACGGCAACGTGTATTATCCATTGCTGAGCGATACAGTGAACAGGCTCATATTCGTCAATATTTGGTTAAAGCAAATAGTACTGATACCATCGGTGTAATAGTGCCAGATATGTCCAATTCTTTTTTTTCCATATTTTTGCACTATTTAGAAGCTTGTTTTAGGCAAAAAAACATACAATTATTAATCACTTGTAGTCATTATAATAAAGACATAGAAATTAAAGTGGCACAAAACTTAGTTGAACGAAAAGTCGATGCAATGATTGTTGTTACTTCATTAGATAGCGATGAGTTTTATATTGGTATTAATCAAAATATCCCTGTGCTATTTTTCGATCGCTACCTTAAAGATACGCCATTGCCATTTATTACTAGTGAATCATTAAACTCGGTCGCTGAGCTAATTCAGCCGTATGCAAGGCAATTCGATGAATTTTATTTTATTGGATGCGACACACAGTTAACGTCCATTGAAGCTAGGCTTAAGGGATTTAAACAGGGTCTTAAAAATGTGGGTTTAACCATTAATCCGCAATGGTTAGTCAGTGATAACTATTGCCCCAATAAAGGATATGAATTACTCAAAAATCTTCATAAAAAATTGGGAAGACTGCCAAAAGCTATTTTTACACCTTCATGTAATTTACTACAAGAAGTACTGAGTTATTTAGTGGAAGTGGGCGCCAAACCACAACAGATCTGTTTGTGTTCTTATGATTATAATATTTATCTTAATTATTCTTACTATCCGATTGATGCTATAGCTCAAGATTTTCAAAGTATGGCTCATACTTGTGTTAATGTAATAAATGATTTACTTAACTTTAAAGAATTAAAAAACAATGCATTTTTTATCAAGCCACAAATTATACGCCACCGCTAAAACGATACTCTGCAAGTAACCATGTATTATCGGTTGGCGTTTTTCATAATGCGCGCTTTATCGACTTGCCATTGACGCTCTTTAATATCAGTACGTTTATCGTATTCTTTCTTACCCTTAGCAACACCAATTTTCACTTTTGCCCAAGCGTTCTTCCAATAAAGTGAAAGCGCAACAACAGTATAACCTTGGCGATTAATTTGACCGAATAATGAGTTTAGTTCTCGTTCATTTAACAATAATTTACGTGTGCGCATTGGTTCGCACACAACATGTGTTGACGCGACATTAAGTGGTGTGATAGTTGCACCAAAGAGCCATGCTTCACCATCTTTAAGTAAAACATAACTGTCACTAATGTTGGCTTTTCCTGCGCGTAGAGATTTCACTTCCCAACCTTGTAGGGATAATCCCGCCTCAATTTCCTCTTCAATAAAGTACTCATGGCGTGCGCGTTTATTTAATGCAATGGTTGCCGAACCTGGCTTATGTGATTTTTTCTTAGTCATAATGTGCGTTATTATAAAGTTACATGATATGATATGCCACTAATTTTAACTTTTTATTTTATTATTATGGCACACGTTTTTCACGAAGTTATCGAGCCTTATTCTGTAGAGCAAATGTTTTGCTTAGTGAATGATATTGCTCGATACCCTGAATTTGTTCCTGATTGTATCGCAACTGGTATTATTAGCAAACAAGATAATACGTACACAGCGTTTATTGAAGTTGAAAAGTTAGGCTTTAAAAAATCTTTCACTACAGTAAATCAGATTAATCAACCACATTCTATTGAGATAAAATTGTTTGAAGGACCATTTAAACACCTATCGGGAAGATGGCAATTTAGTTCACTCGGTGAAAACAAAAGTAAAATTAGTTTTAGCTTAGACTTTGAGTTTAAAAATAAGTTATTAGATATTGCTTTTTCTCCAGTGTTTAAAGAAGTGATGACAAGTATGGTCAATGCGTTTTCAAAACGAGCAAGGCAGATTTATAAATGATAAATATTCAAGTTGTTTATGCGTTACCAAATAACCCAACGATAATTAATTGCGATGTCGATGATCAAACGAATGTCTTGCAAGCAATTACAAAATCCAATATCTTATCGTTGTGTCAGATTAAACTAGATGAACATTTAATTGGCATCTATGGCAAACGTTGTGATCTCAATGAATTGGTTAAAAATGGTGACCGCATTGAAATATATCGACCTTTAATCAATGACCCTAAAGAAATAAGACGAAGAAAAGCAGCACAAAAAAATAATGACGAAAGGCAAAGGAAACCGAATGCATAATCTGCTCCTTGAAAAGATTGAAACTTTATGCAAAAAGCGGGGTATTAAACTGACAACGCAACGTCGAACAGTTTTAGATATTATGTTAACGGCAAATAAAGCGATGAGTGCCTATGATCTTTTAGATCTACTCAAAGTCAGTGAACCTCAGGCTAAACCACCCACAATTTATCGTGCGCTTGAATTTTTACTAGAGCAAGGTTTCATTCATAAAGTTGAATCTTCTAATAGCTATATTATTTGCCCACACTTTCAAGATCCACAGCATATTTCAATTTTATTTATTTGTGATAAATGTCAACAGATCATTGAAAAACATTCACAAGATATTGAACATCAACTTAAACAATTAGCACAGCAAAGTGATTTTTTAATCAAACATAGCGTGCTTGAAATACATGGATTTTGTCAGCAGTGTCAATCTTAATTGCTATACTTTGGTTAATAAATATTGTCTGCGATACAATTGGACAAATTGCATTTAAGTATGCAGCAATCACCTCAAAAAATCAGCAAGGTTTGCATTATTGGCAAAAATTATTTGGTAATTTTTGGCTTTGGCTAGGTTTTGCCGCATACTTTATTGGTTTTATTTTTTGGCTAGCTTTTTTAAGTGAAGTCCCTTTGTCACAGGGTATTTTATTAGGATCATTTAATATTATTACGGTTATGTTGGCTGGGCGCATTTTATTTCAAGAACATCTTACATTATTCCGTATCATTGGAATATTTTTTATTACCACTGGTGTCGTTTTAGTCGGGCTTACATAATGAAAAAATTTTATATTATTGGATTTATTTTGCTACTATTTTTTGATACGTTTGGTCAAACAAGCTTTAAATTAACGGCATTATCGGCAATGCCACTTGAAGTGAGTGTCGATTGGTTAATTCGTGTTTTCTCTCATGGCTGGGCCTATTTAGTCATGCTTGGTTATACAGGCGCATTTGTCACTTGGATGGTATTATTAAAAAACGCACCAGTAGGCCCCGCTTTTGCCGCGTCTCATCTACAGGTGGTCACCGTGATGTTGGTTTCGGTTATTGCTTTTGATGAGCAAATTACCTTGACGCGTATGCTTGGCGGGTTATCTATCATTATTGGTATTGTTTTTTTGGCTCTAGCAGAACAAAAATTACAGCGTAAATCTTAACGCGTCCTTTTGCTTTTTTATAAAAATATGGTAGTTACTTGAAATTGCCTGTTGTTAAATAATATTGCTTTATTTAAAAAAGATTGATTGAGTTTATCTGATTTAGTGGGAATACAATACAATGAATAGATATATTGATTCCCAATTTTAACAATCGCTAATGTATTTCACTTTTTATCAGGCACGTATGAGTAAAAATGCCATTACCTTAAAAAAGACGAAATTATTAATCTAAAATATTCATGCTTTGAATGAATTCATTAAAAAAATAGGTAATGATATTCAGACTTTTATTTAACTACGTTCCCGTTCCATTACAATTAAATAGGCTTCTCTTTTCCAAAACAAGAACAAGCGGCGCATATCTTTTTCCATCGTTACTACGCGCCAACCATCTTGAGCATTTTTGTTTAAAAATTCTGAAAATTTAACTTCATTAGCATTAGCTGAGCCTAAAAGTAATGAAGACAATGCTCCTTCTTGAAAAACAACTACCTTATATTCTTTCATTATAATTAACACCTTAATTTTATTTAATTTAACACTATTTTTAATGGTAATTAACATCAAAAATTCGCGGCATTATATATTTTTTAACGCTTATTATCTAGCGAATAAAAAATTTATTTTACTTAAAAAGTTGCTATATTTAACCTGTTTTTTCCTTGTTTATTGTATATCACTTTAGATTATGTGCGGAAAATTCGGCCTGATAACAATGGAAATTAGCAAAGCGCTCTTAGTTGTGTAGCGCATTGATTTATAAAGGCGATGTTAGAACTGTCTCAAGTTAAAAACAGAAGAAATAGAAATGACAAAATAAACTAATCTTAATAAACAAAGCTGACAAAAATAAATACTAATAAATAGACTAGATTTGTTTATCCAAATTTTTTAGCATTTCGATAATCGGCCGATTGGCGTCAGGAAATTCGTCGGCATTCAAATCTTCTTGATCAATCCAACGGCTTGGTTGACCTTCTTTAGCGAAAGGAACACCATCCCATTCTTCAACTAAATAAGCATGAATTATGATATCACGATCATCATAACTGTGTTCAAAAACATCTAAGAATTGGGCTTGATGGATATAGATATCTACTTCTTCAGCAATTTCGCGTTGTAGGGTTTGATATGGGGTTTCTCCTGCCTCGATTTTTCCACCTGGGAACTCCCAAAAACCAGCAAGGTGAGAGTCTTCACCGCGTTGGGTGATAAAGATTTGACAATTTTGTGAACGAATAATACCTACAGCAATTTCAATATGTTTATTCATAATTCTATTTGCCTATGAGTAAAATTAGGGAAAGCAGCAACTCCCCCTATTTCAATTTATTGCCGATCCTAATCGACGTTTTAATCATCAACTTTGTGTGATGATACTAAATTTTCACCTTACTGAACAGCACCATGACAATGTTTATATTTTTTACCTGAACCACAAGGGCACGGATCATTACGTCCAACTTTAGCTTGAGTTCGCACCATTGGTTGTGTTGTGGCCCCGACTGTCTGATCTTCACCCTCGCCATTCATGGTGGTCACAGATTCATGACTAGCTTGTTGTTTAGCCATTAGTTTTTCCATTTCAGCAAGACGTTGACGTTCTGCTTCATCAACTTCTTCTTGTGAGCGAATTTGCACACGACTTAAAAGACCAATAACATCATATTTTAACGATTCTAACATGCCAGCAAACATATTAAAGGACTCGCGTTTATATTCTTGTTTTGGATCTTTTTGTGCGTAACCACGTAAATGAATACCTTGACGTAAATAATCCATAGCAGCTAAGTGTTCTTTCCAAAGCGTATCAAGTGTTTGTAGCATGACACTTTTTTCAAAGTGCCTAAATGCTTCAGCACCAGCAGTATTTTCCTTTTCTAAATATCTTTCTTGTGCCATTTGTAAGATACGTTCGCGCAATGTTTCTTCATGTAGGTTCTGCTCTTCATCTAACCATTTGGCGATGGGTAAATCCAAATCAAAGTCTGTTTTTAGCGCGGCTTCAAGTCCAGGGATATTCCACATTTCTTCAATTGATTGTGGTGGTATGTATTGGTCAATGAGTGTATTAAATACATCACCTCGGATCGAATCAATGGTATCTTTTATGTCGGCATTATCAAGTAAACTGTTTCGTTCACGATAAATTACTTTACGTTGTTCGTTAGCAACATCATCATATTCAAGAAGTTGTTTACGAATATCAAAGTTGCGACTTTCAACTTTCTTTTGTGCATTGGCAATGGCTTTAGTTACCCATGGGTGTTCAATGGCTTCGCCTTCTTTCATGCCCAGTTTACGCATCATGTTACCGACACGTTCAGAGGCAAAGATTCGCATCAATGGATCTTCAAGTGATAGGTAAAAACGTGAAGCACCAGGGTCACCTTGACGACCAGCACGACCACGTAACTGGTTGTCGATACGACGCGATTCATGACGCTCTGTACCTAAAATATAAAGCCCACCTAATGCAATCACTTCTTCGTGTTTTGTTTGCCAAACTTGTTTCGCTTTTTCGATATCTTCTTGCGTTGGATTTTCAATTTTAGCTATATCACTTTGCCAATTTCCACCAAGCATAATATCGGTACCACGCCCCGCCATGTTAGTTGCAATAGTAACGGCACCTTTACTCCCAGCATTAGCAATGATTTCAGCTTCTTGAGCATGGAATTTAGCATTTAACACATTGTGTTTAATGCCGGCTTTTTTAAATGCTTGTGAAACTAATTCTGATTTTTCGATTGATGCTGTCCCAACTAAAACGGGTTGGCCGCGTTTTACACATTCTTGTACATCAGTAACAATCGCGTTAATCTTTTCCTTTTCAGTCATATAGACAAGGTCAGATTGATCTTTTCGTTGCATTGGACGATTTGTTGGAATAACAATCGTATCCAACCCATAAATTTGATTAAATTCAAATGCTTCAGTGTCCGCAGTACCTGTCATCCCCGCTAATTTTTCGTATAAACGGAAATAGTTTTGGAACGTAATTGAAGCTAGTGTCTGATTCTCATTTTGGATTTTAACATGCTCTTTTGCTTCAACCGCTTGGTGTAAACCATCAGACCAACGACGACCATCCATGGTTCGACCAGTATGTTCATCCACGATAACTATTTCGTTATCTTTAACAATATAGTCAACGTCGCGATGAAATAAGTGATGAGCACGTAGGGCTGCATTAACGTGATGCATTAGAACAATATTACTTGGCGCATAAAGCGATTCATCACCTTTCATGATGCCTTGTTTAATCAATAGTTCTTCAACTTTAACTAATCCACGCTCGGTTAAATTAACTTGGCGTGATTTTTCATCAATGGAAAAATCTCCATCTCCTTGAAACTGTTCAGAGTCTTCTTTTTCCTGACGAGTCAAATAAGGAATGATTTTATCAATACTAATATATCTTTCAGAACTATCTTCGGCCTGACCTGAAATAATCAGTGGGGTTCTTGCTTCATCAATTAAAATTGAGTCGACTTCATCGACTAAGGCGTAATGTAATGGACGTTGTACTCGAGCATCTTTGCTAAATACCATATTATCGCGTAGATAATCAAAACCATATTCATTGTTAGTACCATAAGTGATATCAGCATTGTAGGCTTCACGTTTTATTTGTGGTGGCATATTAGGTAAATTAATACCAACAGTTAATCCTAAAAATTCGAATAATGGACGATTATTTTCTGCATCACGCTGTGCTAAGTAATCATTAACCGTAACAACGTGCACACCTTTACCTGTTAGTGCATTTAAATAAGCAGGTAATGTTGCCGTTAAGGTTTTTCCTTCACCTGTGCGCATTTCGGCAATGCAACGTTCATTTAATACCATACCACCGATTAACTGCACATCAAAATGACGCATACCAAATACACGCTTACTTGCTTCGCGCACCACCGCGAAAGCCTCTTCCAAAATATCATCTAATTGGATACCTGCAGCAACCTTTTGTTTAAATTCTGTGGTTTTAGCTTTTAATTCTTCATCTGACAATGCTTCCATGGCTGGTTCAAGTGCATTAATTTTTTCAACTCGGTTACGCATGGTTTTTAAAACGCGATCATTGCGACTACCAAATACTTTTGTTAATAATTTTAATAACATAACTTTTCTCTTATTTTTTCAATGCGGATTTAAGGAATTAACCTTATATAAAAATTAGTTTTATTTGAGTGATAAGCTCATTAAACGGTAGCTTTAGGTCCAGCTCGTATGCCGTTATAAGGAGATAGTCGAATAACTTTACTTGGTGAAAGTTCAATACTATTAGGTATAACAAAAAGCGCTGCGATACATCGTTTTTGTAAATGTGATAGCGTTTGTGATTTTTTTCGCTCTACTTCTTGGTGATCTTGTACAATAGATGCAATTGCAATGATCCCAATTTGCGAAACAGGAGCTTCCGAAGGAAGCGCTTCATGTTGATATAAACCGAACCCAGCAGCCATTACACCTAACAATAAGTGAGATAACGCGGTTTTAATAATCAAGCATTTGCTGAGTTTTTGCCAATAATATATCATTGTCATAATGATGATATATTAGCATTTTTAGCAAAAATGAAAAACAATTATTACAAATGGTCATTTTTTATTATTTTTAATTTACATATGTATAAAATAAGCTTTTTACGGGGATTATTAAGTAATATGGATATAAAGCTAGTACGGTTATGATTATTTGATAAACGCCACTTATTTAAAAAAATAAGTGGCGTTTATCATATCAGTCAGGCGTTATTCTAAACTGGCATGGCGATGAGCCATATCATCATTACTATCTTTTTGTTGATTGCTCATGGTAAGAATGACTGTGTCAAAGATGACAAGTAACATTTGTTCAAAAAGGCTCCCCAGAGGTTGTTGGCTTATTTGTGATGTGGAATATTTATTACCAGATTGCAAAATAATATCAGGAGTTTGAATTTTTGCTAGTGTAGAATTAGGCGATGCACAGATAATAGCAAGATCAATAGATTGCTTTAGTGCAGATTCTGCTATCATATTGACACTGTTTGTTTCTCCCGATGCCGATGCTACAATTAATAAATCGCCCTGTTTTGTTGATGGTGTTGTCGTTTCGCCTACGACAAAGGCATTTAGCCCAAGTTGCATAAGCCTCATTGCCAAAGCTTTTAGCATAAGACCTGATCGTCCTGTACCATAAACAAAAATACGATCATGTTGTTGTATTTTTTGTATCAAGTTCGTAATATTTTGTTCCGTTAATGTTTTAACCGAACGATTTAATTCTTCAATGATTAATTGTGATTGCATTTTTTTTTCCTTATAAGGGCAATAGCCTGAACTATTGCCGAGATAAAAATATGCTATTATTTAACTTAAACTTTTATTTTTATTAGTAAATTGTTGTTAGTCATTTTCCAATAAAACTTTACCAAGATTGAAATTCATTTCGTATTTAATTGCTGAGCAATCAATTCTTCTGCTTGTAGACAACTTAAATGCTGGCACTGGGTAATAAAAATTTCGTTCTGAAATAAAGTAAATAGTTTTCTAAGTATCGATAAATGTTGATTACTAGTTGATAACGCCAAATTAAAGATTAAATGGCAAGTTACCATTAAGTCAGCATTTTCCATTTGCCTAAATACAATGCCTTTAGTCGAACGTACCAAACTAATAGCGTCAGATTTAACAAGTTGATAATTGGCATGGGGGATTGCAATGCCAATACCATTACTCATCATTAATCCCGTTGGATACTCTTTTTCACGATCTATGCATGCATTAATATAATCAGCATGAATATAATTTTTGGTTAATAAAAAAGAGCCCGATGAGCTTATTGCATCTTGATAGTTGTGAATACTTTCTTCTAAATCATGAACTAAAATAAACATAGTCGGCCTCTTATTTTGTTAGTTCTTGTTTAACCGCTTCGAATATAGTCTCTTCTCCTAGGCCAGTAAGTAAACCTGCACCGACAATAACTTTTGTTTTTATCTCAGGATTATCGATTTTGGTTGATGAGACGACCAAATCGTAGCTATTAAACGTATCTGCATTACATGCCATTAGTGATGATTTATCCACTTGTGCAGTTAAATTTTGTTCTTTTAAATAGTCTTGTAAAATTGAAACCATGATTGATGATGAAGCAATTCCATTTCCACATACCACTAATACTTTTTTCATTTTGAAACCTCGCTATTGATATTTGAATTTGTTTCTTTTTTCTTTAATAAATAACCAATTGATAACAAAATTAAACCAATCAACATATAACCTAATATGCCTACATGACTGATTGCGGCAAAAAGCCCTGTAAATGGATTTGCTGATGGGTTTAATGAGGTGTACATCACTGTTGCGTCTGGATTAGTACCAAATTTTTGGAATACTTCATTTGTTGAAGGTGTCATCCATGAAGCAATATATAAACCTCCACCAAACAAAAAAATGGATGTTATCCATGTTCGGAGAATGTTTCCTTTAAATACAGGTACCATACAAGCAATAAAGAATACAAATTGTGATAAATCTCCTAATGGCATCACCTTATTACCAGGTAAAATAACTGCTAAGATGACAATAACAGGGATAAGTAATAAAGCGGGAGCGATAACCGAAGGGTTACCAACGATTAATGCAGTATCCATGCCGACAGTAATGTCACGATTGGGAAACCGTTTAACTAATTTTTTTCGAGCTACATTTGATAATGGTACTAACCCTTCCATCATTATAGAAGTCATTCTTGGTAATAACAGCATTACTGCGGCTAAATACATACCTAATTGGAGACTTTCAATGATAGTTTTATATGGGGTTTGCCATGAATAACCACAGAATCCAAGCAATACTCCAATAATAAATCCAACCACAGTTGGATCACCGAGTACTCCAAAACGTTTTTGAATGGTTTCAGCTGTAATGCTAAGATTTTTGAAACCAGGTATACGGTCATAAATCCAATTAAACGGATAAGCAAAAATAAGATAGGTATTTGCTACAGGATGAGAAATCGAAACACCTTCTGGTAAATTATAAAATTTTTCATTATTTTTAGCACCAAGATCGGCGGCAATTAATGCCCATACGTGGAAAAGAGCTGCTGTTAATACACCATATAAAAAACTTCCTGAATAAACGCCAACAATAGCTCCCATTGATGCATTTTGGTGCAAGTTAAATACATCCACATTTACACAGTCAGTAATTTTCATAATAAGAAGTAATATATTAACAGCAACACATAATGGAATAATAATCGGCCCCATACTCGAACCGAATCCCATTACCGCTGTAGCCGCTCCACCAACATCAATTGCGCTAAGCGAAGATCCCGTACTTTCAGCAAGTCCTGTTACAGCTGGTGCCATTTTGTCAAGCATAAACTTAATGGTCATACTTAATGCAATAAAACCAATACCGACTTTCATTGCAGAAGATATACATTCAGAGATAGGCCGACCGAGTGCGGCCATAAATATTAGAAATATGATAGGAATAAAAATAAAATTGCCTAAATCATTAATAAATTGTGTGATCAGTTCCATAGGTGACTCCTTTGTTGATTACTCATCTGCTCTAAATCCCATATTCCATGCAACATGCATAGGTTTGACTAATAAAGCATTATCATTGCGTTCAGCTTCAAGTAGGTTTTTTTTAGAATTTTCTCGTGCTGTTTCAAAATTGAAAGGTTCATCAAGCCAAGCATCAATAATCATTTTGGTATATTCTAGTCCATTAGCTCGACAACCAAGTCCAATAATTTGTGCATTGTTACTTAGTCTGGCTCTTTTGGCTGAATAAGGGTTAGTTACAGCTGTTGCGCGAATTCCCCAATGTTTATTAGCTTGACAAGTAAAACCAATACCCGTTCCACAAATGTAAATTCCTAAACGGCAAACATCTTTTTGAATTAAAATTGACATTTCATCAGCTAACTTGGCAAAAGAGTTAATTCCATCTTCTTTAACCTTCACTGGGTCATAAACAATAACAGCATTTTTTTCTTGGATTAGGTATTGTTTTATTACTTGTTTGTATTCAAATCCAATATCGTCACAGGCTATAGCAATTTTGGTTTTCATTGGTTCTCCTTATTTATATTGATAACCAACTTTATAATTGGTTTTTGTTTGCAAGTCAATGTGATCAAAATCACAAAACAAATAAGATATTGTTTTTAATTAAAATAAAAACCAATAAATATCAAATTTAAGTTGTTTTTTTACGGCAATTTTGAGTAGGGAATAGAAAGATTTAAGATAAATAAGGAATAAAATAAACTTTGCTGTAAAATGTCGATAATAATTACGTATGATAAACGTTGAAGAACTTATATCCATATTAAGATACTTGAGGTTGTTAACAATGCAACTAATGAATGAGAGAAGAGAATTGATTTTAGAAGAGTTAATCACGGCAGGAACTGTGTATGTAAGTGAATTGGCTCGTAAATATCAAGTAACGTATGAAACAATTCGTAAAGATCTATTAGCATTAGAAAAAAAAGGCTTTTTAGTCAAAAGCCATGGAGGAGCAACTCTTAAACAGGGCGCAATTGAGCACCCTTTTAAAATTCGAGAAAAAGAAAATGCAAGTCTAAAAAAAAGTATTGCACAAAAAGCATTAACTTTAATTCCTGATAATTGCTCAATGATTATTGGAACAGGTAGTACAGTGCTAGAATTAGCTAAATTGTTATCATTTCGTTCTGGTTTTAAAGTTTTTACTGATTCTTTACCTGTAGCTAATGTATTGATCTCATCACAAAACCAAGTTTTCTTATTTGGTGGCGAATTACGTGATAAAAGTTCATCTGTTTTTGGTGGCTGGACAGTTTCAATGATTAATGAAATTCAGGTAGATGTTTGTTTCTTGGGCACGGATGGCTTTAGTAATCTTAATGGACCATCTAGCCCATCATCTTCTGATGCATATATAGACAAGACAATTATTTCTCATTCCGATAAAAGGTATATTCTCGGAGATTATACTAAGTTTAATCGCAAAAGTTTATATAAAATTTGTGGATGGAGTGAAATTACTGCACTCATTACTAATGATTTGGTCGATAAAAAACAAGTTTCTGAATTAGAAAAAACAACTAAAGTAATTTTATGTTAATTTATTTTCCCTTAATCCAACCATACTAAAAAGTTGAATTAAGGGAAGAATAGGAAGGAATATTATTCCACCATTAATTGCCCCATCATACCGAGTGTTTCATGTTCAACAATATGGCAATGATACATACGTAATCCGGCCATATTTTGTTGAATTTTTATGGTGATCTTTTCATGTGGACGTAAATTAATAGTGTCTTTTAAGGCGACATATTCAGGTGGATTTTTTTCACCATTCAATTCGTGTGAAACAACAATAAACTGTGCGCCATGTATATGAAAATTGTGATCCATATGAGAGTTATTGAAAATTGTCCACTCTTCAACCTCATGAATTTTGCTTTTCAAATCGATCCTTTGCATATCATGGCGTTTACCATTAATTAAGAATAGCATGCCACCACGCGGTTCCTTCATGTCCATCACTTCGGTATATTCAATAGATTTATAGGTCGTTGCCTGCCCCAGTTTTGGCAATGCTCGTAAGGTTGACGGGATAGTCATTGATTTTGACTGTGTCAATACCAATTCTCCAAGTATGATATCTTGTTCTGGTGGTACATTGCCCATTTTTCCGCGATCGTAACCGATAGATTGTAAATACACCGTACCAGATTGTTTTGGCAAAATGACAAGTTCTGCACGTTCAGCTGGCGACAATAGCAGCGGTTTATTGAGTAAAACAGGAGCTGGCATTAATCCACCATCCGTACCAACCAAATAAACATCACATCCAGGAATAGATAAATTAAGATAACGACCAGAACACGCATTCCAAACTCGTATCCTTGTTGCCGTATTTATGGTGATTTTGGGACGATAGGCACCATTTATTAATACAAATTGTCCTTCTCGACCATTCATCCAATCAACCATTGAATTATCAGCAATTTCGCCTTTATCAGTCAATTTTAAATCTGAAAAAAACCAGTTTTGTTCAGGCAAGAATGCGAGCGGATCGTTTTTGCTGCGTACAATAAATATGCCAGCTAATCCTCGCGCAACTTGTTCTGCTACTGTTTCATGGCTGTGTGGATGATACCAATAGGTACCAGCATTCCCTTCTGGTATAGTAAACTCATAAGTTCGGCTACTTCCAGCAGGAATTTGATCTTGTGGATTACCATCTTGATTAGATGGGATCAGCAAACCATGCCAATGTACGGTTGTCGCTTGAGGTAAGTTATTTTTAACAGTAATTTTAACGTTATCCCCCTCAAAAGCTTCAATCATTGGACCGGGGATATGACCATTATATGCCCAAAATTCTGTTGTAATATCTTGTGTTAACTTTAACTTAACGGGTTTAGCCTCTAAGATTGCTTCAAAAATACCTTGTTTATTACTGGTATTTTCTAAATGAGTTAATTCTGGTAAATTTAGACCTTGTGGCAAAGCTGAGGTCGGTAATAATTTTTGTGAAACTTTGTTACCCATATTCATCTTCATATTCATGTCTCCCATTTCACCTGTTTTACACTGATCAGAGTTGGCTTCACAAGCCATACCTGACATAGTTGAATTATCCATTTTGGCAAAGGCTTTTGTAACTGCTACCCCACTTAAAGCCGCTGTAATATTGAACAAAAAATTTCGACGTTTCATAATATTCCTATAACCATTTTTCTATAATAATCAATCACTATCTAGTGATTAGTGATAAAAACGAATAACAAAAAATTTTTACTGCAAAGATAAATATTTCGACTAATTTTTTATTGAAAATACAAATTAATTAAACAATTCTTAGTAGTTTTAATTCAGGAATAAACTTTTTATATTTTTGAGCAAAGTTAAATGTAAGGTATAGTTCACAATGTGGTAAAAACTGAAGATTAAAAGTGGTACAAGCTGAATCATGAGATGATTTTTGTAATAAAGAATGGCAATCATTATGCTCATTCATGCCTAACTTAGCGATTATGTGGTGTGAAATATCATTAACAGTAACTAATGAGCCAATTGTGATTGTCAAATATCTTGCAGAATCAGCAAATAAAAAGAAAATAATTGCTAATGCAACAATAAGGTAATTTTGTTTATTGATGATTCTTAATGACATATGCAAATCTCACTATTCATCTAACAATTACTTAGGCTATTGTACTGAAAAAAGAAGCAAAGTTATACAAAATTTATACACTTTAAGTGAGACTATTTTATAGTAACTAGATGAAGCACTGTTGCTTCATTTAGACTAATGAGTAATAACGTTAACCAATGTTGAATTATGACAACTAATCATGAATATCATGTTGCATTTAATCATACAAAATAATTTACATAATAATAAGCTGTTCTGCTATTATATTTGTATAACTTAAATTGACGAATCATAAAGATATGAAAATTCTCTTTGGTGTTCAAGGAACAGGAAATGGCCATGTCAGTCGCTGTAGAACATTAGCTAACGCACTGAAAAAGGTTGGTGCGAATGTTGATTATATTTTCAGTGGCCGCGATCCTAAAGACTATTTCGACATGCAAGCTTTTGGCGATTATAAAACCTATCGTGGTGTCACGTTTGCCACCCTTAATGGTAAAATTAATTTTCGCAAAACTGTGCAACGTATTCGAGCTTTCAGGCTCATTAAAGATGTCCGTGAGCTTGATTTATCAAAATATGATTGCATAATTAGCGATTTTGAGCCAGTAAGTGCTTGGGCTGCACATCATCAACATCGTGAATGTTTAGGTATAAGCAATCAAGCAGTTTGCCAATATCTTAAACCTAAAGAATATGGATTAGTCGCAAATGTGATTATGAAATATTACGCTCCCGTCACTAAACCAATTGGCCTACATTGGTTTCATTTTGGGCATAAGCTAATCCCCCCTATGATTGACACATTTGAAACTGCGCCAACCGAGGATGGAAACATCATCGTCTATTTGCCATTTGAAGCATTAGATGAAATTACGGTATTGTTAAAGCAGTTTAAAGAGCACCAATTTATCTGTTTTCATCCAGATATAAAACAAACATCACAACAAAGTAATATTAATTTTCAACCGCTTGGGCGTGATAATTTTACTCAAGCTTTAGTTCGTTGCTCTGGAATTATTTCAAATACAGGATTTGCATTGATTTCTGAAGCATTGACCCTTGGTAAAAAGATTCTAACTAAACCTGTATCAGGTCAATTTGAACAAATTTATAATGCTCAATGTTTGCGTTCTCTTGATATGGCAACAGTTATGGAAAATTTAAACTGTATCAAACTCAAATACTGGCTTAATTTACCTTCGCCAAAACCAATAATCTACCCTGATGTGGCTACAGCACTGGCTAATTGGATTGTTTCAGGGCAAAAAGAGTCATTACTTTCTTTAAGTGAACGGCTTTGGAGCCAAACTATCTTTCCTGAAAATGTGAATCAGCGAATAAAATCTTTAGGGTATGTGTAAAGGAGCGAATATGATATTAAGTATTATTGTAGCCATGGCGGATAATCATGTAATTGGCTTAAATAATCAAATGCCTTGGCATTTACCCGCAGATTTGGCATGGTTTAAAAAAAATACACTTAATAAACCTGTTATTATGGGGCGAAAGACATTTGAGTCTATTGGTCGTCCGTTACCAGGGCGTCATAATATTATTATTTCAAGGCAAGCAATCATAGAATCTAACATGGTTCCAAATGTAAGTTGGGTACCATCAATTGATGCCGCGATATTGTTAGCTCAAACACAGCATGTTGATGAAGCGTTTATTATTGGTGGTGGTAATATTTATAAGCAGACGTTACCTTTAGTGAATCGACTTTATTTAACACATATAAAGGCAAAACTACAGGGCGATACTTATTTTCCTGATTATTCGCCTGAGCAATGGCAAGTTATTTATCAAGAACCGCATCAAGCCGATGATAAAAATGGCTATCCATATCAGTTTGAAATTTTAGAAAGAAAATAATAAGTCTTAACCTATTGCCACTAAATAAAAAGTGGCAATTTAACATGTCAATTAGCCTTGAAAACGTTTGGCTTCAATAACATCAGGTAGTTGTTTTATTTTATTGAGTACTCGATTTAACGAATCCTGATCAAAAATTTCCATATCAACATCGATAGTCGCTAATTGCTGCTTCATATCCGAGCGACTAATTAGACCAAGAACATTAACCTTTTCATTAGCCAAAATTGTAGTAATATCTCGCAATAAACCACTGCGATCGTTAGCAACAATTTGTACCACCATGGTATAGCTTGAGTAGGTATTGTTGTTCCAAACAGCATGAGTAATACGTTCGGGAGCATGATTTTTTAGTTCTTGCAATTGTTCACAATCAGCTCGATGAATCGAGATACCCCGCCCTTGAGTAACAAATCCCGCAATGGGATCGCCAGGAATTGGGCGACAGCAATTTGCAATGGTGTACATTAAATTACCCACACCTTCAATAATAATTTCACTGCCTTTTTTATTACCGGTCTTATTGGTATTTTTGGTTTGAGCGTTCGATTTTTGGGCAATCTGTTTTAAGGCGGCTTCATCTTCTTCTTCAGCCGTTGGTTTGTTAAATTGAGCATTGATAAAGTTGACTAATTGATTAATTCTTACATCACCACTACCAATACCAGCAAGTACCTCGTCAAAAGAATGAGCGTTATATTTATTGATTAAGAGTTTTTCAACACTTTTTAAACTAATATTTAAAGGTTCAAGCTCGTGCTCTAAAATTTGCTGACCTGCTACAATATTTTTATGTCGATCTTGTTTTTTAAACCAAGCTTGAATTTTAGCTCTTGCACGGCTACTATTAACAAATCCAGTATTCGGATTTAGCCAGTCACGGCTTGGATTAGGTTGTTTTTGGGTAATGACTTCAACTTGATCACCCATTTTTAAATGGTAGGTAAATGGTACAATTCTTCCGCCGACTTTAGCACCAATACAACGATGCCCAACATCACTGTGTATATGATAAGCAAAATCAAGTGGAGTTGAACCCGCAGGCAAGTCAACAACATCGCCTTTAGGGGTAAAAACATAAACGCGGTCATCAAAAATTTGACTACGCACAGCTTCTTGAATCTCACCGCTTTCAGACATCTCTTGTTGCCATGTTAATAATTTACGCAACCAAGAAATTCGCTGATCATAAGCAGTCATTTTGTCAGTACTGCCTTCTTTATACTTCCAATGAGCGGCAACGCCTAGTTCAGCATCATTGTGCATTTGTTCAGTACGGATTTGAATTTCGATTATTTTATCTTGTGGTCCATAAACGACAGTATGGATTGATTGATAACCATTTGGTTTTGGATTAGCGACATAATCATCAAATTCTTTAGCGATATGTTTGTAATGGCTATGGACGATGCCTAATGCATTATAACAATCCTCAATACGATCGCAGATAATCCGTACGGCACGGATGTCATATAGATCCTCGAATTCGAGATGCTTACGCTCCATTTTGCGCCATATACTATAAATATGCTTAGGGCGACCATAAACCTCAGCGCGGATATGATCTTGATTCATCAGTGCTTGTAAATGATGAACCAATTGCTTGATATACAACTCACGATCTAATCGCTTTTCTTGCAATTTTTTAGCAATCAAACGATATTCATCTGGATATAAATAGCGGAAACAAAAATCCTCTAACTCCCATTTTAATTGACCTATGCCTAAACGGTTAGCTAAAGGGGCATAAATGTTAAAACACTCTTTAGCGGCAAGCACTTGTTCTTCTTGGGGGGCATTAATTAAATTGCGTAAATAGGTAATACGTTCTGCTAATTTAATTACTACACTTCGAAAGTCATTGACCATCGCAAGTAGCATACGACGGATACTATCAATTTGTTCGGTAGTGGCGCTGCCGTTACGAATGGCTCGTAGTTGGCGAATTTCCTTCATTCTGACAATGTTAGAAATAATATGAGAAATTTCACGATCAAAATCTTCAGGAATATCTTCTCGACGAATGATTTTGTTATCAACAAAAGGAAGCAATAAAGCGGCACATAAACTATTAATGTCCATATTAAGTGTCGATAAAATCTCGACCATTTCTATTGCGTTTTCGAAACAAAAAGTTTGCTCCGGCGCACCTGCGCTGTTTTCAAAACAAAAATCCCAAACTTCTCTAAACTTTTTATAAAATGTTGGACTGGTTAATAACAATTCTTGTTTTATCCATCGTTCAACATCAAATTGAGTCAGCGAGTAATGTTCTTCACTATGTTGGTGTGCGCCTCGAATAGATACCATAATTTATGTTCCTGATTTTATTAGCAACAGCATTGATTCAATGTGTTTGGTTTGCGGAAACATATCTAATATAGCAACTTGATCAATTTGATATCCTGCATCTAAAAGTTGTTTGCTATCTCGGGCTAGCGTCGCAGGATTACAGGATATATAAACGATTTTTGACGGAGCTAATTTTGCAATTTCTATTGTCGCATTAAACGCACCAGCTCTTGCTGGATCTAATAATACTTTATTATATTGTGATTGACTCCATATCGAAAATTGTTGGGTATCGTCTAAGTTACTAGTTAAAAAATTGGTTTCCGCACAAATCTCAGTGCTATTTAATATAGTGTTAAATTTTGCTTTTTCAACTAGGGCATCAACACCTTCAATGCCCGTTAATGTTTTACTTAATGTAGCTATAGGTAATGAAAAATTACCCATACCACAGAACAGATCTAAGACTTGGTCAGTAGGTTGTAACGTTAGCCAATCAAGTGCTTGCTCGATCATTTTTTGATTAATTTTACTATTTACTTGAATAAAATCGAGTGGGCTGAAGGTTAATTTTAAATGATTAATCAAATAAAAATGTTCGGTATTACCAGTAATATGTACTAAATCTTTGCCGTGAAAATAAAGCGAAATATGGTTATTTTCGGCGAATTGTTTTAATAGGTTAACATCCTGATCGACCAGAGGCATGGTATGCCTTAATACAAAAATAATACCACTATCGACCGACATTAATTCAATATGGCCAAGTGCTTTTTTCTGTTTTATGCAATTGAGCATGCTGTGTAATGGTGCTAACAACGCATCTAATTCGTCAACTAATACCGGACAATGTTTGATATTAATTATTTGATTTGATTCAGCTTGGCGAAATCCAATGACCAATTTACCTTTAACAACATTAATCGAAAGTCTTGCTCGTCGACGATAATGGTAAGGCTGATCGGCAATAATTTGGGGGGAGCTTTCAATAATATTTGTCAAAGGTTGCCCTGTTTCTTTTTGTAACAGATTGATTAACGCATCATACTTTGCTTTTTGTTGCAAATTTGGGGAAATATGTTGTAATTCACAACCGCCACATTGTTGATAATATTCACATTGTGGTTTAACGCGATCTTTGCTCTGATTATGGTATCGAATGACTTTAGCTTTAGCATAATTTTTTTTATTTTCAGTCAGTTCAATATCAACAGTTTCATCTGGCAAGGCTGATTTAACAAAAATTGTTTTACCCTTATGATTGGCAATGCCTTGCCCAAAAGCATCTAAGGATAAGACTGTGACTGTCAATTTTTGTGGTGTGAGTTTTTTCTTCTGTGGAGTGTAAAAATTAACCATATACGTTTATTTATGCTAAGCGCGTTAATAATGCTGTTTTGACATGCAGTGGCACTAAATTTGTAATATCACCGCCATGGAAGGCGACATCTTTTACAATTGTTGATGAAATAAATCCCATTGCAATAGATGGCATCAAAAAGATAGTGTCTAAATCAGATTTTAACGCACGATTCATTTCAGCAAGTTGCCTTTCGTATTCAAAATCGTGTGTTGTACGAACACCACGTACGATCACTGTTGCATTATGGGTTTGAGCAAAATTAGCCATTAAATTATCAAAGCCAATCACTTCCACATTAAGTAGGTGTTCAACAGCGGTTGAAGCTAAATTAACGCGTTCTTCTAATGAAAAGAGCGTATTTTTACTTGGATTTTCTGCAATAGCAATAATTAAGCGAGGAAAGAGTAATGACGCTCGTGTAATAAGATCGATATGACCATTAGTTATGGGATCGAAAGTGCCAGGGAAAATAGCCGTTAAGGTTTTGCTTTTCATATTTCATATTATCCATTAGCGATGATGGTTATATGATACCTAATTTTGTTATGGATTGTTAGCTTAAGCTGACAAAATCCTATTAATTGCATTAATACAATTAATGGCGGAATATTACTTGGTAGTGCCTTTAGTAATAAAGAATTTAATAGAATTATTCAGATAGAATAATTAATTTTATTTGGCTTTTTATTGTGTTTTTTACAGTTATTGAATCATTTATAAAATGATCAATTGATAAGTTGTTTGATAATGATAAGTTTGATCTGGCTGTAATAAGCAGCTTGGTTGTGACCAGTTAGCATGGTGAGGGCTGTCAGGTAAAAATTGCGCTTCTAATGCCACGCCAGCAAAGTTGCCATATTCCCCATTGTGTCGATTTGGTGTATGCTGCAAAAAATTGCCAGTATAAACTTGTAACGAAGGTTTGGTTGTAATCACATTCATCATTACTTTATTATCCGACGAAATAAGCTCGGCAGCGATAGCTTTTGTTTTATCTAATAAATAAGCATGATCATAACCACCAGTTATTTGTCGTTCTTGACGTTTCTCAGATACAAGCTTTGGCTACCGCAAATCATATTGAATATAGTGACACTAACTAGATTATTATTGGTGATACTATTGGCATAGGTGGGTAAATGATAGTGATTTTCTGCTGTGACGGAACGGAATGTAATAAAGGAGCAATGGCAAGCCAGCGTTTAGTTCGACATAATCAACTAATAAACTGTTCTGATATTTTTCAAAATAATTTCATATAGTTAGATCGTTGCGCGCAATCTCATTGGGTAAAAAGCAATTAGCCCTAATAGCGGACAAAACAAATTCAGATAATGTTTTACTGTGATCAGGTGAAAAACAGATCATTCGACTAGTGCCTTTTGCGATTTGTAGCTGGAATAATGGATCGCGATTTTTAGGCGTAGTTTTTTCATTAATGCTAAAAAATTATTAGTAAAAACAAATAATACATTATAATGAGGGGATGATATTTCTTGTTGTCCTTGCATAGGCGTTTTGCCATACGTGGAAAAACAAGCACCCATTGATTGATCAATGGGCTGTGACAACGATGAGGATGAACAACAGGATTAAAAATATCCTTTTTTGCATCTTCTTTTAATTTTGCACGTTTTACTTATTTGTTAATCAGGGTAACCTTGAGGGTTATTAGATTGCCAATTCCATGAGTCTTTTACCATGTCATCAAGTGTAAGTTTGGTTTTCCAATCCAGGATTTTTTCAGCTTTATTAGCATCTGCCCAAAATGCGGGTAAATCACCAGTTCGCCTTGGTGCAAAATGCCAATTAAGTGGTTTCCCTGACGCTTTTTCAAACGCTTTGATAACTTGTAATACGCTGTAACCCACACCTGAACCTAAATTATAAATATGTACACCTGTTTTGTTATGATCAGCTTTGAGTGCAGCAATATGCCCATCAGCCAAATCAACGACATGAATAAAATCACGAACACAAGTGCCATCTGTTGTTGGATAATCATTGCCAAAAACTGCTAATGATTCCCGCTTACCTACAGCAACTTGGGTAATATAAGGCATAAGATTATTAGGAATGCCGAGTGGATCTTCGCCCATTAATCCGCTTGGATGTGCACCAACAGGGTTAAAATAGCGTAGTAAAGTCAGTGACCAATCTGGTTCAGCAACGGCTAAATCCATGATACATTGCTCTACCATTAATTTACTTTTGCCATATGGGCTAGTTGGTAAACCTTGTGGTAAGGTTTCAACATAAGGTACAGGAGCGAGTTCGCCATAAACAGTAGCCGATGAGCTAAACACTAACTGTTTAACACCAGCAGCACGCATTGCTTTCATAAGTACTATACTGCCATAAACGTTGTTTTCATAATATTCAAGCGGTTTATGTACCGATTCACCGACTGCTTTTAATCCTGCAAAATGAATCACAGCTTTAATATCATGTTCTGCAAAAATTTTAGTTAATAGTTTTTCATCGCACACATCGCCTTGATAAAAATTGACAGATTGACCCGTGATTTTTTGTATTCTATCTAATACTGATACTTTACTGTTGAACAAGTTATCAATAATAATGGGAGTGTAGCCCGATTGAATGAGTTGGACACAGGTATGACTTCCTATATATCCGCAGCCGCCAGTGACTAATATTTTCATAATAAAACCTTTATCTAATGTAATAATTATAGTGATTTTCCGTTAATCTTCAGATTCTTCACTGTTCTTATGCCTCCATAGATCCGATGGCTCACGCTATGATAATGCAAAGAAGAAATCAGAGTAAAACTAAATGCGATCAAGCCTAGGAATAGATATGCTCCTGCGAAGCAGATTTTAACATACATTAGTCTTGTAAAGGTGAACATAAATATAATAGATAATAGTTTTGCAAAAATAAAAGGCAATATCAATAATAAGATTCAGCTTGATTTATTGGTATAGATTTAAACAAGTAAAATATACTCTTTCTTAAAATTAATGACATTGACATATAAATATTATTTAGTGTCTTGTATTTTTGTTCTATACCAGTGGGCAACACACTGATATTTATACACTTACCCGAAACTTTTGACAATGTACTTTTGTATATGATGAGATTATCTAATTCCCACCATGATAGGCGTAATCAGGTAATCTAATGGTTAATTATTTAGTCTTGATAGATTCCATTCGTTTTTCAAAATCTGACCAATCATAATAACCATCACTATTAACAGAAGCATTTTCCAGTTGAAGCTGATAGTGTTGTGCCGGATTATTGGCATCGAGTGCTTGCCAGTTATGGAGTTGTTCAAAGCTTTGATAAATATATTCGGCTTTAAAGAAATATTCACCCGTAGGTAAGTGACGAAAACGCTGTAAAGCCACTTTCCCACCGATGGGAGTTGTTTCAAATTGATTGGGTAACTGATAGTCTTTAAAGTTTAATATGCCAAGTAACGCTGCAATGGTACTATCGTGCCCAACCAGTAGATTCACTTTATTATCTTTGTGCATAAGATCACTTATCATATTAATAAGGAGCGTTGCAGAATGTTTGGCAAGTGTTTTAGAATGGAAAACTAAATTAATATATTGATTACGAATTTCGATAAGTTGTTGCCACTGTTCTTGGCTAGTTAGCCTGCCCCATGCGATTTGTTCTTTAGGGAAGGCTGAATAGTATTGTAATAAAAATGCATCAACGACCGAAGCGCCTATTGCAAGAGGCCCTAGCAGTGCTGGTTCTTCGTGTTTTTTAAAATAGAGTTCTGATGGAATATCGGCTAAATTACATTGATATTTTGCATATAACTTCGAATTTTTATAATCTAAAATATCAGAAAGAATTTCATAAGCAGGAGCTAGATTGCTAAAAATGTTAGCCGCTTTGTCAGCTTCATCGATATCATGCAATACGGCATGTTTAAATTCGGGTGAATCGTCTTGCAAACTAGGATCGAAGATCGGATCCATTTTTTCAATCGGGTATTTATGGTGAATAGGAATATCATATCCAGCAAAGGCACCTGTTATCAAAAATTGAGCCGTCGCGACGGTTCTTTGCAAGCTGTTAGCATATACAAATAATTCAGTATTATGTGTTGATAATTTTATATTGTTTTTTTCAAGCCAAGTTGCTAAATAGCGGCCAAAATAGGCTTCTAATACTCCACCACGCGTGGTTAAATAACCATAAGGGTGATCCCACTTTGGCCATTTAAAGCGAGTGACTTTCTCTAAAAATTGTAACGTGTTTTGTAATGGTGTGCGAATACCATGACGGCTAAGTATAACGACTTTATCTAATTGGTAATGGTTATTGTTCATTTCGTGATCCATCCTTGTTTATGCAAATAATTGAGAATAAAATCGCGTTGCTCATTATTTATTGTATTAGCAATTTTATCACTCCAACCACCGACTTTCTGATTGGTACTACGGGTTTCATAGTAATCATCCATTTGAGCATCATACTTTTTCAAAATAGCATGATCAATTGGTCGATAGTGGTTTTCAAAAAACACTAACTCTTTTGGTAATCTTGGTTTTAGTTCTGGATGATGATCGGGGTAGCCAAGGCAAAGCCCAAAAAGTGGCAGGACGTATTTCGGTATATCAAGTAATTGCGTTACTTTATCAAGATGATTACGCAATCCGCCAATATATACAGCACCTAATCCTAATGATTCGGCTGCGGTTACGGCATTTTGTGCCATAATTGCTGTATCAACACAGCCCAATAATAGCTGCTCTGCTTTGCCAAGATTAAGTTTTGGATCAATTTGATAATGGCGATTAAAATCGGCACAAAACACCCAAAATTCAGGTGCTTGGATAACATACTTTTGATCGCCTGCATAATGAGCTAGTTTTTCGCGTTTGCTGGGGTCTGTAATACGAATAATTGTTGAACATTGAATCAAATTAGAACTAGAAGCCGACTGTGCTGCGCTAACAATTAAAGCTATTTGCTCTTGAGTTAAGCTAGTCGCTTTATAAGCACGAATAGAGCGATGCCGACAAAGTAGATCGATCGTTTTATTTTGCATAGTGGCTCCTTAGCATCATTATTTATTTACAAATTGGAGATCCCAAACGCCATGACCTAAATTTTGACCTCGTTTTTCAAATTTGGTAATTGGTCTATCAGCAGGTCTTGGAATGTAATTGCCACTTGGTGATAAGTTTTCAAAACCTTCTGCTTGGGTTAAAACCTCTAACATATGTTCAGCATAATGTTGCCAATCCGTTGCTAGGTGTAAAATACCACCTAATTTTAATTTTTGCCGAATTAGCTGTACAAATTGGGGTTGAATAATACGGCGTTTGTTATGTCTGGCTTTATGCCAAGGATCAGGAAAAAAGATTTGCACTTTGTCTAGCGAATGATCTGGGATCATATTTTCTAATACTTCAACAGCATCATGACACATCACGTTTAAGTTTGATAATTGTTTTTCTTCAATCGCCATTAAGCAAGCGCCCACCCCTGGCTTGTGCACTTCGATTCCTAAAAAGTGTTTATTAGGTGCATTTTTGGCCATTTCAATTAAAGAAGCCCCCATACCAAACCCAATTTCAAGGACTAGCGGTTTGTTAGCATCAAAACAAATAGGTGCATTTGCATCATATTCAATACCAAATATAGGCCATAAGTTTATTAAAGCTTGTTCTTGACCTTTTGTTAAACGACCTTGTCGCAAAACAAAACTACGAATGGCTCTTTTTGATTTAATATTTTCATTATCTGAGTTTAATTGTTCGTTCATTACGTTATCTACTTTGGTTACGGAATTTATTAAAACTAATTAATGTTTTTTTGCTAGTTTACTCGATTTTGCGTTCACCGCAAAAGCATCTTACAGTCAAATTTTTTTAATTAATGATTTATAAAAATATATCAAATATTTTTGCTATCAGATTACTGACAAATCTCAACATCATTCGGAAATTATTTTTTACACAAATGGTTTTTTTAATTTAGATTTTATAAATTAGGCTAACAAACAAGCTAAACCATGATAATAAAGCTCATTATTTGCACTAAGTCGGATAAGAATGGCGATAACTCAATACGAGATATATCGCTCAAATAGTAGCAAATAACAAACAAGTGCGGTATAACGACCAATATCAACTACAGTAGCATTAAAGCCAAATCGTCTTTTTATTGGATTTTAGATTAAAATTCTAAAAAGTTGTCAAAAACTTTCAGATAACTATGCGTTTTAGTATAAAAACAATAGAGAAATTCTAAATAATGTTCCTGACAGCATATTATTTATACAAAAGATAAAGGGTATTATAGATGCTATTGTCCATTACAATATTTATTGCTGGTACATGTTTGTTGCTTTTACTGTAGCTTCTTTGATTTAGTTAATGACAATATTTTTTAATTAACAACTAGTTATTATTAAAAATAATATGTAGCAAAACGCGAGTTATTTACACGGTTAAAATAATCCATCAAAAACTCATAAGCCAGTTTACTCGAAATCGCTGCATGTGGTTTAACAGTGCTATCGTCGTTAATAAAATAACTCAAGTTTAAGCAAGTTCTTCATTGACTACTTCTAACTCATCTCCATTTTTATCAATTAATAAAATATATAGCCAATCAAAACCATCATGCTGTAAGTTTTGCCACGTTATTCTACGATCATCAATCAGTATTACATGACCATTTTCATCAAAGTCAAAATATTCTTTTTCTTCTTCATAATCAATACTGTATCCAATCGCTAGTTTTATTCTTGACGCAGGAACATCAAGTTTGGTAAGTGGTCTATTCTTTTTCTCTTCTTTAGAGTGACCATCACAGAGCATCCCATTATATCCGTATTCTGTGGCATCAAACAGCAATATTTCTTCTTTGCTTTCAATGGATTTTGCAATAACTTTCATGTTGCAAAATGTTGGTTCTGTTCCAGTAATATAGCCATTGTATAATTCACCATAATAGTAAATCTCGAACCATTGTTCTTTATTTGATGATTGGATATACAAAGATGTTAGCCCATTATAATCAGGGTCATTTTCTTTAATATCTACTGCGTATTTTTGTAAATAAGTAGGTATTTTCATTTCATTTCTCCCAATAGTTGTTTATCTTGATAATTTTTTAATTATATATCAGCATCTATGCTGATTCACTAATTGCAGGAATTACGCGCGTTGTTTACCGTAATTTGCAAAATGGCTGTAATGCATAGACATAACGCCGTATCTCAAACAAGCAATATAGTGCGCTTATATCATAAAGAAAAATCACCATGACCGATTTGGCTAACCACTTTACGGTCAGTTGCCCAACCATTTATCGCACCGAAAGACCTAATGAGACATTAAATAGCACGATTCCCATTGAATATAAAACACGAGAACAGATAGCGTCATTTTATAGATAAGCTGTATGCTCACTATCGGGCATTGACACAACCATTCACTTTTTAAGCTAAATTTTTGTAAAAAATATTCAGGATTCTATACCGTTTGGTAATGAATAGCAATTTCACTGTATCCCATTTTTTAAAACGTGTGATAATCATCGTATCAATTAAAAATTCACCAAACACACCAGCCCTCAAATAAATGAGTAAGCGGAAATGTGCTACGCACTTTAATAAAGACGAAGCATAATCAGCAAATGGTTAGCTATTTAAAAAATAGAAAGCTAAAAATTCAAACGATTTTCGACAAAACGCCTTATAAGTTTTTATAAAAGTATTTTCATCATGAAGTATAAACTACCTGAAGCTTTCCTCATGAAAATGATAATATGGCTTCAAATATACGAAGCTGCTATCACACAACCACTTGAAATACCAAAGAAAGTGTTCATTATCTATGTAGGCGATAAGGTTCATCCATTACAATAAACTGTTTTTCTTGCATTGCGCCATTTATCCATTCTTTAACGCTATTAGTTTGACAAATAGTGTCAATGTAGTTGGCTAACGTTGCCGATGTTTTAATACCAAAATTTTTGAGTCTTAAGCACATTGGCGCATAGAAAGCATCAGCAAGAGTAAACTCACCAAATAAGTAGTCAGATTGAGATGAATTAAGGCTTAAGAAAGAAGATAACAATTCATCAAGATGAGAAATTTCGTTTTTAACATCAGCATGATCGCGTAAAATAATTTGCCCTATTTCGAAAAACTCCGCTTCAATATTCATCGGTAAATGGTTTCGTATTGCAGGAAACCCTGAATGCATTTTAGCCACTAAACTTCGAGCGATAGCTCTTTTTTTAGTATCTGTCGGCCATAAAGCTAAGTTGGTATGTTTTTCAGCCAAGTATTCACAAATAGCCAAAGAATCAGATATAACCACATCATTATCAACTAAAATGGGGACTGTTCCATATTTCGATATTGCAGATACGGTTGCTTTAAAAATAGAATTATCGTCAAAGTTATCAAATCGAATAAGCTGTTCATCAAAAGGGATGCCAAAATGCTTCATTGCAACCCAAGGTCGCATAGACCATGTTGAGTAGTTTTTATTGCCTATATAAAGTTTGTAACTCACGTCCAATCTCCATTTAATTTAATAACATAATGGATAATTCATATTTATCTGTTTTCGTCGTTTTGTTTTTATTACAAATAAACCACATGCTTGCCTTTTTCTGGCTGGAAAGTCGCTTTACCAAATTCATCTAAGAAATAGGCAATATGATCAGCTTTATCGCCCACTAAACGCCCTTTGACTTTGTTCCATGTCATGAGGACTATCATGGCATCAGGTTCACAGCAAATTAACATGGGTTGTTCAAACTCTTCGTTCCAATAAAATTCACCTCCGTATAATTTATGGGCGGTGAGTAATAAATAACATCCGTATTCTTGCGATATCATGTTGAGTTGTTCTTCTGATATGCTGAAGTTCTTTTCAGCCAGTTCACTGATGATCATTTCAACAACCGTAATGCTTTTTTCTGAGTAATCAAGCTGATTAATGCTCCATGTTGGACTATTTAATATCGCATTTTGTGCCCATGCTTCGATTTCTTGATACAGTTCATTTTTTTGTTCAGTCATTTTTATCCACTTCGCTATTGAGTTTAATCTGTTCTAATTGTTTAACACTTTGCCACGCGTCTTCCATTTGTTCAAGCGTTGCATCAGTCAAAGCCAGATTTTTTTGTTTAAGTATCGATTCTACTTGCTGAAATCGCCGAGTAAATTTTTTATTAGCTTGCTGTAAGCAGAGTTCAGATTTAACCTTTAAATGCCTAGCTAAATTGACGGTCGCAAACAGTAAATCACCTAACTCTTCTTCAATTTTTTGTGGATCTTGCTTGTTTCGTTCAAGCTCTTGCTCAACTTCACCAATTTCCTCTTTAACTTTATCAAGCACAGGTTTTATATCATGCCAATCAAAACCAACCGAAGCACAACGCTTTTGAATTTTTTCAGCTTGCATTAAGGCGGGTATTGCTTGGGGAATATCATCGAGCAATGAGTATTGTGCTTTTTGATCACGTTCTTTTTGTTTAAGTTGTTCCCAGTTAGGTTTTTCTACCTTATTTTCGGTAAAAATATGGGGATGACGATAAACTAACTTATCAGCAACCGCTAAACAGACCTCATCAAAATCAAAGCTTCCTTGTTCTTCGGCTAAATCAGCATAAAAAACAATATGAAATAGTAAATCACCAAGTTCTTTTTTTAATTCATCCATGTCTTGCTTATCAATTGCATCCAAAACTTCATAAGTTTCTTCTAAAGTATACGATTTTAGTGATGCAAAAGTTTGAACTCGATCCCATTCACAACCATTAACAGGATCACGAAGTTGTTTGATAATAGCTTGTAAGCGCTGTAATGCGTTCAAAATATCCCCCACAAATAAGTAATTAATCAGCATCATTGTAAAGGTTTCATAATAAAACGGTTATTTTTTTAAAGGCTAATGCCAATATATTTTGATATTTTTGCTAATTATTTCACCCAAAATAATGATAAAAGCCACTAAACTAGAGCTATTTACGGAACTTCTAGGCGATAAAAGCGAATTAAGTATATAATACTCCCCTATTAAATTAACTTTATTGATATATGAATAATTTACGTGAACTTACTTTAAGGGGCACCATTCTTGGCGCTCTTATTACTGTCATTTTTACTGCATCAAATGTTTATCTTGGTTTGAAAGTTGGATTAACATTTTCATCCGCAATTCCTGCAGCAGTGATTTCAATGGCAATATTGAAACTGTTTTCGGGTTCAACTATTTTAGAAAATAACATGGTGCAAACTCAGGCATCAGCAGCAGGTACATTATCTTCAATTATTTTTGTGCTTCCGGGTTTGTTAATGATTGGTTACTGGCAAGACTTTCCCTTTTGGCTAACCTTTGCAATATGCGCCGCAGGCGGAATGCTTGGGGTTTTATTTTCAATCCCATTGCGTCATGTCATGGTCGTTAAAAGTAATTTGCCATATCCTGAGGGGGTGGCTGCTGCTGAAATTTTAAAGGCAGGATCTAAATCCGATAATAAAGAAGCTAATGATGGTTTAAAGGATATTTTATTTGGCGGCATCATTGCCTCTATTGTTAGCCTTTTTACTAATGGTTTTCGCCTGTTATCTGAAAGTACTGCTTATTGGTTTACCGCTGGCAAATCCATTTTTCAACTGCCTATGGGATTCTCGTTAGCGTTACTGAGTGCGGGTTATTTGATCGGAATTATGTCAGGCATTGCTATTTTAATTGGAACTATTATTGGTTGGGTATTTGGTGTTCCAATTTTAAGTGCAATCACCGATTATGATACCAGTCAGCCTTTATCTAAAGTTGCAATGGGATTTTGGGCAAAAGATATACGTTTTATTGGTGCGGGAGTCATTGCTATTGCAGCGGTTTGGACATTACTAACATTAATCAAACCGATGATTGAAGGTTTAAAAATATCATTTAAAAGTATGCGTTCAGATGTGTCTGGCAACGATATTGCATCAACCGAGCGGGATTTATCACCTAAAGCTATTTTATTAATTATGGGTGGTATGTTAGTTATTTTGTTAGTGACTTTTTATAGCTTTATTGCCGATAGTGGATTATCAGCAGGCATGGCTTGGACATTAGTTTTTTGCGCTGTATTATTTGCTTTTATTATGGGCTTTTTAGTGGCTGCCGCGTGTGGTTATATGGCTGGACTTGTTGGCTCATCAGCAAGCCCAATATCAGGAATAGCAATTGTTGCAGTGGTTGTCATTTCATTAATTTTATTAGGCTTAGGTGAAGCGAATGGTATGCTAGCTTCTATTGAAGGCTCCAACTTTGCCACAGCCCTTGCACTCTTTACTACTAGTGCTGTTTTGGCAATAGCGTGTATCTCAAATGATAATTTACAAGACCTAAAAACAGGTCATTTGGTTAATGCTACTCCATGGAAACAACAAGTGGCATTATTAATTGGCTGTGTTGTTGGTGCAATTGTTATTGCGCCTATTTTAGAGATTTTATATAACGCTTACGGCTTTACTGGCGCTTTACCTCGTTCTGATATGGATGCAACTCAAGTTTTGGCAGCACCACAAGCAACACTGATGACAACAATTGCTAAAGGTATTTTTGCCCATCAACTTGACTGGACAATGATTTTAATAGGGCTTGCTTTAGGCGCTGTCATTATTATTATTGATTTAATTCTTGCCCAAAATAAATCTAACTTTCGCATACCTGCACTTGCTGTTGGTTTAGGTATTTATCTACCACCAAGCATCACAACACCAATTTTTATTGGCACTTTATTATCATGGGTAATTAAACGTAATGCTTACAAAAAAGCCAAAGCACAAAATTTAGATCCAGAAGAGCAATTCAAAAAAGCTGATCGTAAAGCGGCATTAATTGCATCAGGCTTGATTGTTGGTGAAAGCTTAGTAGGTGTTTTATTAGCCATTGTGATTGTGATTAGCATCACCAATGGTGGAAATGATGCTCCACTTGCACTACCGCTCGATTTAGGTATGTTACCTCAACTTTTAGGTCTTTTTGTTTTTGTTGGTATATGTACGTTCTTTATTCGTCGTGCTTTATCAGCAATAAAAAAATAGTCCTGTGAATAATTAAATTTAAGCCCTTTTTGTTTTAACAAAGGGCTTTTTTGTTTAAATTGATTGTTTTATAACGTCCCTGATTTTGGATGATTAAAACAATTTTTATTAACCTATTTTATTTTGAATAATAGACAAAAATATCATGATAGTTTTTGATTCAATCCAAGTGCGCCGAGGCGTTAACTTGCTTTTAGATAATGCTTCAGCAACCATTAATCCTCAACAAAAAGTTGGGTTAGTGGGTAAAAATGGTTGTGGAAAATCGACGCTGTTTTCACTAATTAAAGGTGAAATTCAAGCTGATGCTGGCACGTTAAATATACCATCGCAATGGCAACTCGCTTGGGTCAATCAAGAAACTCCGGCATTAGATATCTCTGCGATTGAATATGCCATTGATGGCGATCGTGAGTATCGACAATTAGAAAAACAGTTAGATACCGCTAATGAACAAAATAATGGTCAGCAAATTGCGATTATTCATGAAAAGCTTGATACCATTGATGCATGGACAATTCGCGCTCGAGCCGCAACGCTACTACATGGACTAGGATTTTCTAATGAACAATTAATGTTACCAGTTAAATCCTATTCTGGTGGTTGGCGAATGCGATTAAATTTGGCTCAGGCATTAATGTGTCGTTCTGATTTATTATTGCTTGATGAACCAACCAATCACCTTGATTTAGATGCCGTCATTTGGCTTGAAAAATGGTTAAGTAACTACCCAGGAACATTGATTTTAATCTCTCACGATCGTGATTTTTTGGATCCTTTAGTCAATAAAATTATTCATATTGAACAAAAAAGTTTATTTGAATATACGGGCAATTATTCCTCCTTTGAGATCCAACGTTCAACTAAACTTGCTCAACAACAGTCTCTTTATGAAAGCCAACAACTCAAAGTTGCACACTTACAAAATTATATCGATCGCTTTAGAGCCAAAGCAACAAAAGCTAAACAGGCACAAAGCCGTATAAAAATGTTAGAAAGAATGGAACTGATTGCACCTGCGCATGTTGATAATCCATTTCATTTTAATTTTAAACCATCTGAATTCTTACCAAGCCCTTTGTTAATGATGGACAAAGTCGTAGCGGGTTACGATGATAAAATTATACTAGAAAAAATTAAGCTTAATTTAGTTCCGGGCTCGCGCATTGGCTTATTAGGGCGCAATGGTGCAGGGAAATCAACGCTTATTAAATTACTCGCCGAAGAACTTGCACCTAAAGAAGGACATATTAATCTCGCTAAAGGTGTTAAATTAGGCTATTTTGCTCAACATCAATTAGAATATCTACGCCCCGATGAGTCACCACTTTGGCATTTAACGCAACTTGCCGAACCGAAAAATACAGAGCAAGAACTGCGTAATTATTTAGGTGGATTTGATTTTCAAGGCGATAAAGTCACCGAGCCAGTTAAAACTTTCTCGGGTGGTGAAAAGGCGCGACTTGTTTTAGCCTTAATTGTCTGGCAAAAACCGAATCTTCTTTTATTAGACGAACCAACTAACCATCTAGATTTAGATATGCGACAAGCGTTGACTGAAGCACTAATTGATTTTGACGGTGCATTAGTTGTGGTGTCACATGATCGCCATTTACTACGTTCGACCACCGATGAATTCTATTTAGTCCATGATCATAAAGTTGAACCATTTGACGGCGATCTTGATGATTATCAAAAATGGTTAGCCGAAGCACAAAAAAATGATAACCAATCAAATGACGAAATAAATTCACCAAAAAAAGAAAATGCAAGTAATATATCAGCTCAAGATCGTAAAGAGCAAAAACGTAAACAAGCTGAATTACGTGCACAAATGCAGCCAATAAAAAAACAGTTACAAAAAGAAGAACAGATGCTTGATAAATTAACCCATCAATTAAAGCAAATTGAAGAACAACTGTCTGATCCTGCAATCTATGATGCGAGCAAAAAAAACGAACTTACAACTTTGTTACTAGAGCAAAGCCAACTTAAAAATCGATTAGAAGAAACAGAACTACAATGGTTAGAATTACAACAACAGCTGGAATCGTTTAATTTAGATTAAATTGATCATTTCGATTAAGAGGCTTTAGGTAATGGCTATCCATTGTCTTTAAGCCAGCTATTTAAATTCATAGGTTATCCTCGCCAATGTTATCGACGATATCATAGATATACATTTTTGCCTGTTCAAAATCATATCCCTCAATACCAAAAACGGATGTGCAAGATATCATACCTTCAAGTATCAACATAATCAGACAAGATGCTTGTTCACATGACTTTGTGCCTCCTAGACATTCAAAAATCCTATCTTGAATCCATTTTTTATGTTCACTAACAATAGCGCATATTTCTTCGCTTTTATTGTTATATTCAGACTTAGCTCGTACAAACATGCAACCGTGGTAATTATCATTCTTAAACCATTTTATATGCCATGAAATAATTGCATTGATTTTGTCTTTTTTCTCAGAAAAAACAGCGATAACATCTGTAAGTGATTTTTTAAAAAAATCACTCCTCCTAAGTAACACTTTACTTACAAGCCCATTTTTATCACCAAAATATTTATATAATGTTCTTTTTGATACAACTGCATTTTCTGCAACAAGCTCTAAACTAACAGGATGATAACCATATTCATTAAACAGCGATTCAGCCGCAACAAGTATCGTATCAACAATTTCAGGCTTCAATTTCATTTTTTATTATTTGTAATTGTTAGAATATTTTTGATTCTATCACAACAACTCTAATATAGTTAATTATAAATAATATTTGACCCTTATAGTTAATAAATATAAACTAAGTAAACGATATCGTTTACTTAGTGCGATTACTAGTTTTATTAAAATCCCACATTAACCAAACAGGAGAGATTTATGCTAGAAAAATTAAAAGGAGGAGAGGTGATGCCGCCTAAACCTCACGCAATAGCTATATTGAGAGGATTTATTGGGGGTGCTTTAGGGATTTTGACTTTGCTCGTAATCACTCAGTGGGCAGGTACATTAGCAATTATGGCTCCATTTGGCGCAACATGCGTCTTGTTATTTGCTGTACCTAAATCTCCATTAGCACAACCAAGAAGTGTAATCGGAGGGCATTTTATTTCGTCTTTTATAGGTGTGTTGTTCATTAATTTATTTAGTAATGGAATTATACCGATAGCATTAGCAGTTGGGACATCTATCGCATTGATGCAGTTACTACGTGTAGTTCACGCTCCAGCTGGTGCAAACCCTATTCTAATCATGATGTCTGGAATTACTGACTATTCATTCTTGATAACACCAGTACTTATAGGTTCGGTTTTATTAGTTATGGTTGCTTTAATAGTTAATAATATAGGAATCGAAGCACGCTGGCCTAACTATTGGTTGGGATATCACTTTGATATGGGTAAAAGAATAAAAAAATCTAAAAAAGAATAGATTGCCTGTATTATATTAATAATAAGTTAAATTATGATCCGATAGTGTTTTTATCTACCTTGGCGACTCACTTTGATTAAATATATTAGAAACAGAACTATTATTCTCAAATTCTCGAAAGGCATTATATTTATTTTATAAAAGAAAAACCACAAGATAGGCTCTTGTGGTTTTGTAAAAGATACTGCTAATTCAGTGAAAAAACTATATCAAAAGATTAGCTTTTCTCCACTTGACTAAAATCAAGCTCTACAGGCGTTGAACGTCCAAAAATAGAAACGGATACTTTTAAGCGGCTTTTTTCGTAGTCAACTTCTTCAACAACGCCGTTAAAGTCAGCAAATGGACCTTCGTTAACACGAACAAGTTCACCTGGCTCAAACAAGGTTTTAGGACGCGGTTTATCACCAACTTGTTGCAAACGGTTCATGATAGCATCAACTTCGCGTTGGCTAATAGGTGCTGGTCTATCAGAAGTACCACCAATAAAGCCCATTGTTCTTGGCACACTTTTCACTAAATGCCAAGTTGCATCATTCATCATCATTTCAACTAATACATAACCAGGGAAAAATTTTCGTTCACTTTTACGACGTTGACCACTTTTCATTTCAACGACTTCTTCCGTTGGCACTAATACTTCACCAAATGCATCTTCCATATTATGCAATTTGATATATTCACGTAATGATTGTGCAACACGCGCTTCGTAACCAGAATAAGCTTGAATAACATACCATCGTTTTTGTTGTTGTGTTTCACTCATATTAACGCCCTATTGAAGTTAAATAAAAGACTATTGAACGAAATAAAGAATCCATTCCCCAAAGCGACAAGCCAACAATAATAGTAATTGCAGCAATTAATAAAGTTGTTTGACCTGTTTCTTTACGCGTAGGCCATACCACTTTTCTTAACTCTTTTCGGGATTCTTGTAAAAATACAAAGAACGCTTTGCCTTTATTTGTTGTGAACGCAATGAACAAAGTTAATAGGGAAACGACTACAACCGCAATAGTCCGAACGATTGTATTAGGTTGATAAATATCATTAGGTTTAGCAAAATAAAAATTTCCCCAAACAACAAACGCAATCAATACTAGAACTAAAATCCATTTTGTTTTGTCTAGAATAATATTTGTATCTTGACTCTCGTTACTTACTAGCATATAAAACCTATGATTATGTTGTGTATAATAATATCTATTTTCCAAAATGCTCTTTCAAAAAAGCATTTTGCTAAACAGACTAGATAAGAAAGGGCATCAATTGATACCCTCTCTATGGTCGCTAATGCTTGAATTACTTAATAACTTTAGCAACAACACCAGCACCAACAGTACGACCACCTTCACGAATCGCAAAACGTAAACCTTCAGCCATCGCGATTGGGTGAATTAATGATACTGTCATTTTAATGTTATCAC